>JBKBXK010000153.1:0-5408 GCA_046314095.1 Thermaurantiacus sp.
CTGGAAAATGTGGCCGGCGAACAGGGCGCCTCGATGACTGCGATGGACAATGCCACGCGCAACGCCGGAGATCTGATCAGCCGGCTCACCATCGAGTACAACCGCAGCCGCCAGGCCGCGATCACCAAGGAACTCATCGAAATCATCTCCGGCGCCGAAGCGCTCTGACGCCAAGAGGAAAAATCCATGGCTACCCAACCCGCAAACAATATCGGAACCATCTCGCAGGTGATCGGTGCTGTCGTCGACGTGCAGTTTTCCGATGCGCTGCCAGAGATCCTCTCGGCGCTCGAAACCAGGGTCGAGGAACGCCGCCTCGTGCTCGAAGTCGCCCAGCATCTGGGCGAGAACATCGTGCGCACCATCGCCATGGACTCAACCGACGGTCTCGTCCGCGGCCAGGAGGTCACCGACACCGGCAGCCAGATTCGCGTGCCGGTCGGCCCGGCCACGCTCGGCCGGATCCTGAACGTGGTCGGCGAGCCGATCGACGAGCGCGGGCCGGTTGCAGCAACCCAGACCGCGCCGATCCACGCGCCCGCGCCGGCCTTCATCGACCAGTCGACCGACACCTCGATCCTCATCACCGGCATCAAGGTGGTCGATCTCCTTGCCCCCTACGCCAAGGGTGGCAAGATCGGCCTTTTCGGCGGCGCCGGGGTGGGCAAGACGGTGCTTATCCAGGAGCTCATCAACAATATCGCCAAGAACCATGGCGGCACCTCGGTGTTTGCCGGCGTTGGTGAGCGCACCCGCGAAGGCAACGACCTCTACCACGAGTTCCTCGACGCCGGCGTGATCGCGAAGGACGAGGACGGGAACGCAACCTCGGAAGGCTCGAAGGTTGCGCTCGTCTTCGGGCAGATGAACGAGCCGCCCGGCGCCCGCGCACGGGTCGCGCTCTCGGGTGTCACCATGGCCGAATACTTCCGTGACGTGGAAGGCCAGGACGTGCTCTTCTTCGTCGACAATATCTTCCGCTTCACCCAGGCAGGCTCCGAAGTGTCTGCGCTGCTGGGCCGGATTCCCTCGGCGGTTGGCTATCAGCCGACCCTTGCGACGGACATGGGGGCGCTGCAGGAGCGGATCACCTCGACCAATCGCGGCTCGATCACCTCGGTGCAGGCGATCTATGTGCCTGCCGACGACCTCACCGATCCGGCGCCAGCGACCAGCTTTGCCCACCTTGACGCCACCACCGTGCTTTCGCGGCAGATCGCCGAGCTTGGCATTTATCCGGCCGTGGACCCGCTCGATTCCACCAGCCGCGTGCTGGAGCCGCGAGTCGTTGGCGACGAACATTATGAGACGGCGCGCGCCGTCCAGGAAATCCTTCAGAAGTACAAGAGCCTGCAAGACATCATCGCCATTCTCGGGATGGACGAGCTTTCCGAGGAGGACAAGCTGACGGTGGCGCGGGCGCGCAAGATCCAGCGCTTCCTGTCCCAGCCCTTCCATGTGGCCGAGGTGTTCACCGGCGCACCGGGCGTGTTCGTGCAGCTTGAGGACACCATCAAGGGCTTCCGCGCGATCGTCGCCGGCGAGTATGACCATCTGCCCGAAGCCGCCTTCTACATGGTTGGCACCATCGAGCAGGCGGTCGAGAAGGGCCGGAGGATGGCGGAGGCCGCCTGATGGGACGCCTTCTCCATTTCGAGCTTGTCTCACCGGAGCGGCTCATCCGCTCGGGCGAGGTGCACATGGTTGTCGTGCCCGGCACCGAAGGCGATTTCGGTGTGCTCGTGGGCCATGCGCCCTTCATGTCCACCATCCGCGAAGGCGAGCTTGCCATCTATGCGAGCGAGGGTGCCGTCCCCGAACGCGTCGCGATTTCCGGCGGCTTCGCCGAGGTGAACGAGCGGGGACTTACCATCCTTGCCGAGCGCGCCGAGCCTGTCACCGCTCACTGACCCGCCCCTCGTCCGCGCGGCGACCGGCGAGGATGCCAGCGCCGTCGCCGGCATCTATGCCCACCATGTGCTGACCGGCACCGGAACCTTCGAGATCACGCCTCCTGATACTGCGGAAATGGACCGCCGCATGGCGAGGGTACTTGGCAATGGTTGGCCGTGGCTGGTGGCCGAGCGCCACGGCGCGTGCGTCGGCTTTGCCTATGCCGCGCAGTATCGGGATCGCGAGGCCTATGCGCGCACCTGCGAAGGGTCGGTCTATGTCGCGGGCGACGCGCAGGGCCAGGGCATCGGTCGGGCGCTGCTGCAGGCCCTGCTTCCGGCAGCGCGGGCCGCTGGCTTCCTGCAGATGGTCGCTGTTATCGGCGATAGCGGCAACCTTGCATCGCTGGCGCTGCATCGCGCGCTCGGTTTTCAGGAAGCCGGTCGGCTGCGCGATGTCGGCCTGAAGTTCGGGCGCACGCTCGACGTTGTGCTGATGCAGCGCACCCTCGGCGATTGACACCGGCTTGACCATTCGATACTTCGACCTTCGTGGAAACATCAAACGCTATCGATGCCTTCGGTGCACTGGCCCAGCCCACACGACTGGCCGTGTTTCAGGCGCTGGTGCGGGCGGGGCTTGCGGGCCTGCCGGCCGGGGCGCTGGCAGAGCTGACCGAGACGCCGCCGTCTACCCTCTCCGCCCATCTCAGGGTGCTGGAGCAGGCCGATCTCGTCTCCTCCCGCAGGGAATCCCGCCACATCTTCTACGCGGCCCGCTTCGACACGGCGCGCACCCTCATCGCATTCCTGATGGAGGATTGCTGCGCCGGTCACCCGGCCATCTGTTCCGACCTTCCCGCCTGTCCGCCTGTTGAGGAGACTGCCTCGTGAAGCGCATGCACATCCATGTCGGAGTGTCTGACCTTGATCGCTCGATCGGGTTCTATTCCAGCCTGTTCGGCGCCGGGCCGACGGTGCGGCATCCAGACTATGCGAAGTGGATGCTGGAGGAGCCCCGCGTCAACTTCGCCATCAGCACACATGCCGCGCGCGGGATCGAGCATGTCGGGATCGAGGTGGAGAGCGACGCCGATCTCGCCGACGTCGGCACCCGATTGCACGGCGCTGGTGAGCCGGTGATGCCCGAGGCCTCCACCACCTGCTGCTATGCCCATTCGTCCAAGAACTGGACCCGCGATCCGGACGGCGTGATCTGGGAGACCTTTCTCACGCGCGGCCAGGCAACCAGCTATGGCGCCCGCCCTGCAGACGCAGTGGTTGGGACAACACCGGCCGGCGCGGAAGAGGTCCGCACCAGCACCGCCTGCTGCGGCTGAGCAACACCGGTACTTGCAGGCAAGTGATGGCAGATGTGGCAGCGCCCGTGCGGCGCCTCTCCTTTCTCGACCGGTGGCTCACGCTCTGGATTCTCGCTGCCATGGCGCTCGGCACGGGGCTCGGCAGCCTGGTGCCTGGCATGCCCCAGGCCGTGAATGCCCTCTCGGTTGGCGGCACCAACCTGCCGATCGCGCTGGGGCTGATCCTGATGATGTATCCGCCGCTTGCGCGCGTCCGATACGAGGAACTTCCCCGTGTGTTCGAGGATCGTCGGGTGTTGACCCTCTCGCTGGTCCAGAACTGGGTGATTGGCCCGACGCTGATGTTCGCGCTGGCGCTGATCTTCCTTTCGGACGAGCCGGAGTATTTCACCGGCCTGGTGCTGATCGGGCTTGCCCGTTGCATCGCGATGGTCATCATCTGGAACCAGCTGGCGCGGGGAGACAATCAGTATGTCGCCGCGCTGGTTGCCTTCAACTCGCTGTTCCAGCTTCTGTTCTTCAGCGTCTATGCGTGGCTGTTCCTGGCAGTTCTGCCGCCCTTGTTCGGCATGAAGGGCCAGGTTCTGGAGATCTCGTTCCTCGAGATTGCGCGCGAGGTGCTGATCTATCTGGGGATTCCTTTCGCCGCCGGCTATCTTACACGACGCACTCTCATCCCGAGGATGGGGCAGCTCTGGTATGATACCCGCTTCCTGCCACGGATCGCGCCCGTCACACTCATCGCCCTGCTGTTCACCATCGCCGCCATGTTCGTCCTTCAGGGCGATCAGCTTCTCGAGCGCCCGGCGGACGTGCTGAAGATCGCGCTGCCGCTGGCCATCTACTTTGTCGTCATGTTCGTGGTGAGCTTCCTGATGGGCCGGCTGATAGAGGCGGACTATCCGCGCACGACCGCGCTCGCGTTCACTGCTGCAAGCAACAATTTCGAGCTGGCCATCGCGGTCGCCATCGCAACCTTCGGGCTCGGCTCGGGCGTTGCCTTCGCAACCGCCATCGGTCCGCTTGTCGAGGTGCCGGTTCTGGTCTTGCTTGTCTCGGTCGCGCTCTGGCTGGGCCCGCGCCTGTTTCCGGCCTCCGCCCCACGCGCGTGATCCGGCTTGTTGCGGCTCTGCTGCCGGCGCTTGCCGGCCCCGCCGCTGCTGGAGACCTCGTCGTGTCGGCCCAGTTGCGGGCGCGCCTGGAACTCATCGGCGGGCAGGTGCGACCGGGCTTCGCAACCGATGATGCCATCGTCGCGCTGCGCACCGTCGTCCGGGCCGAATATGCAACCGGCCCCGTGGCCGTTACGGTCGAGCTCCGCGATGCCCGCGTTCACGGGGCGGGGCCGACGAGCGCCGTCTCTGCAAACGATGTCAATGTCATAGACCTGTCGGTTCTGGAACTGCGGGCCGATCTTGGCGAGGCGCTTGGCCCCGGCACCCAGACAACCCTTTCGGCCGGGCGGATGATGACGGGGCTGGGATCGAACCGGCTCGTCGATTCTCCTGATTTCCGCAATGCCACCACGAGTTTCACCGGGCTGAAGCTCAATGTCGAGAGCCGCGGCTGGAACATCGATGCGCTCTGGGCGATGCCTGTCCAGCGCCTGCCCGATGCGCGCGAGGATGTGCTTGCAAACCGGTGGGCGTTCGACCGGGAAGGGCTCGATCGCCAGCTATGGGGTATCCACGCCATGCGGCGCGACGCGCTCGGCCCGGTCGGGCTCGGTTTGACCTATGTCGGCTTCGCAGAGCGCGACCGGCCAGGCCGGCCGACCCGGGATCGCAACCTGCACAGCGCCGGTCCCTGGCTGCTTGCCCGGCCCCGCCAGGGCCGCTTCGATCTCGATGCCGAGGCCTATGTGCAGTGGGGGAGCCTCAGCGCCTCGCTTGCGCCTGACGCCTTGCGGCAGGAGGTGCTCGCCGGCTTCGCCCGTGCCGAGATCGGCTACACCCTGTCCGGCCCCTGGGCCCCGCGCGTTTCGGTGCGCTATGACTGGGCCTCTGGCGATGGGTCAGGCGCGCGCGTCACCCGCTTCGACCGCCTGTTCGGGAACCGGGTCGCGGACTTTGCAGTCTCGGGCCAATATGCAGCGGTCGGCAGGGCCAATATTTCCTCGCCCGGGGTAAGGCTGGGTGTGCAACGCGGCCCGACAGATGCCTATGTAACGGCACGGCTGCTCTGGGCAGACAGC
>JBKBXK010000154.1:0-3537 GCA_046314095.1 Thermaurantiacus sp.
CGCTAACGCCCGCCCTCCATGGACTATGTGAGCACACGAGGCGAAGCGCCGGCGCTCGACTTTCGCGGCGTGACGATGACGGGGCTTGCGCCAGATGGCGGCCTCTTTCTGCCACGGCGCTGGCCGCAGCTTTCGCAAGCGGACTTTGCCGCGCTGCGGGAACTTTCCTATGCGGAAACCGCAACCCGGGTGATGCTCCCGTTCATCGGCGACAGCATCCCGAACGGCACCTTCGCGAAGCTGGTCGAGGAGTGCTATGCCGAGTTCGGGCATCCGGCTGTCGCGCCCCTCGTGCAGCTCGACCACCGCCACTGGCTGCTCGAGCTTCACCACGGGCCGACCCTCGCCTTCAAGGATATCGCGCTCCAGCTGCTCGGTCGTCTGTTTGAACATTTTCTCGGCCAATCGGGCGGCGACATCACCATTCTCGGCGCCACCAGCGGCGACACCGGCTCGGCTGCCATCCATGCGGTTGCCGGGCGGCCCGGCATGCGGATCGTGATGCTGCACCCGGCGGGTCGGGTCAGCGAGGTCCAGCGTCGGCAGATGACAACGGTGATGGCGGCCAACGTGCACAACATCGCTGTGGATGGCAGCTTCGACGACGCGCAGGCGCTCGTGAAAACGCTGTTCAACGACTCCGCCTTCCGCGCCGAGATGGCGCTCTCGGCGGTGAACAGCATCAACTGGGCGCGGCTGATGGCGCAAATCGTCTACTATGTGTTTGCGGCCGTGCGGCTTGGGGGCCCTGACCAGCCAGTGAGCTTTTCCGTGCCAACCGGCAACTTCGGCGACGTGTTCGCCGGTCACATCGCCGCGCGGATGGGGCTTCCCGTCGGGCGCCTGATCGTTGCCACCAACGAGAACGACATCGTCGCGCGCGCGATCGGGGAGGGGGACTATTCCCGAGGCGCGGTGACGCCGACGTCGACCCCGTCGATGGACATCCAGGTGTCGAGCAATTTCGAGCGGCTGCTGTACGATGCCGGCGGGAGCGACGGCGCTGCAACCGGTGCGCTGATGCGGGCGTTCGAGGCGACGGGGCGGCTGGCAATTCCCGACCCGATCCGCGCGGTAATCGGGGCCCGTTTCCGCGGCCATCGGGTGGATAGCGCCGACATGCAGCGCAATCTCGGCCACGCATATGAAAATATCGGGGTGCTTGTAGATCCGCACACTGCTGTGGGCCTTGCCGCTGCCCGCGCCTGCGAGGGCGAGATCGAAGGCCCGATCGTGACCCTTGCGACCGCGCATCCAGCAAAATTCCCGGAAACCGTCGAGCGGGCGACCGGCATCCGCCCGCCCCCGCCGCGGCGCATCGCCCACCTGATGGACCGTGCGGAGCAATACACCCGGCTTCCCGCAGACGCGGAGGCGCTGAAGGCCCATCTGCGCGGGATCGCACCGCGCGCGGAGGCGGCATGACCCGGGCCCGGTCGGGCCGGGCGCGCGGCGGCGCCTTGCGCGGCGGAACGCCGGTGCAGGAGACGCGCCTGGCATCCGGCTGCACCCTCCTCACATGGCCGTTCCCCGGTCTTGCCACGGCCGCTGTCGCCCTGGCTGCCCCGGCCGGCGCTCGCCACGAGGAGACCAGCGAACACGGCCTCGCGCATCTGTTCGAGCACATGCTGTTCAAGGGGACCGAGCGGCGCACGGCGCGGCAGGTTGCCGAGGAGATCGAAGACGTCGGCGGCGAATTGAACGCCTGGACCTCGCGTGAGGCAACCCTGCTTCATGCCCGCGTGATGGGAGAACATGTGCCGCTGGCGCTCGACCTGATGGCCGATCTGGTGTGCGCTGCGCGGTTCTCGGATACCGACCTGTTGCTTGAGCGAGGGGTTGTCCTCTCCGAGATTGGCGATGCGGAAGACAATCCGGAGGATGTCGCCTGGGATCTGCTGCAGGCAATCGCCTATCCGGGACAGACCATCGGTCGGCCCATTCTCGGGACGGCGGAAAGTCTCGAACAGCTTTCGGTCAGGTCGCTGCAGGAGTGGCGGGCGCGACACTGGAGCCCGGAGGGCGCTGTCATTGCCGTCGCCGGCGCGGTCGATCACCCGCGTGTCGTTGCGCAGTGCGAGCAGCTGTTCGCCGCACGACCCCCGACGGAGAGGTGCGACGTTGCGCTCGCCCGCTTCTCCGGCGGTGGCGCGCACCGCAGGCGGCGGACCGAGCAGCAGGTGAGCCTGCTCGGCTTCGCCGCACCGGGTCTTGATGGGCCCGAACGTCGCGCCGCGACCCTGTTTGCTGCCGCGCTTGGTGGTGGGATGTCGTCGCGCCTGTTCCAGGAGATCCGCGAGGACCGCGGCCTCGCCTATTCCGTGGACGCGAGCCACCTGCTGCACGCCGATTGCGGGCTTCTCGCCATGCACGCAGCAACCCGGCCGGATCATGCCGGCGAGGTGATTGCACGGATGCAGGAAACCGGCCTCAAGGCCGCAACCGACCTGACCCCGGCGGAGCTGGAGCGCGCGCGCGCGCAGATGCGCGCGGCCATGCTGATGGGCCTGGAAGGATGTGCCGGCGCTGCCGACTGGGCCGCGCGCAGCTGGCTTGCCTTCGGTCGGGTGGTGCGGCCAGCCGAGGCGGTTGCCGAACTCGATGCTGTCACTCTCGACGAAGTGCGCGCTTCCGGCTTGGCAATGCTGGCGGGCACACCGGCAATCGCCACCGTTGGCCCGCGGCGGGTGCGCGGCATCGCGGCGGCATGAGCACGGGCGCATTGCCCACCCTTTCGTTGCTCGTTGCTGATCCGGGTGCAGACTATGCGCTGCTCGACAGTGGGAATGGCCGCAAGCTGGAACGCTGCGGGCCCTTCCGCTTCATCCGCCCCGAAGCCCAGGCGATGTGGAACCCTGCCAGCCCGGATTGGTCAGCCGATGGCGAGTTCGTCGGGGGATCCGACGAGGATGGCGGCGGCAGGTGGCATCTTGCATCCCATGTGCCGAGCGAGTGGGAGATCGGCCAGGCAGGCGTGCGGCTGCTCGCCATGTGCACGCCGTTTCGCCATCTCGGTTTCTTTCCCGACATGGCGCCCCATTGGCAGCGCCTGGCGGCGGCACTGTCGCGCCCTCGGGTCGATGGCAAGACGCCGCAGTTTCTGAACCTGTTTGGCTATTCGGGCGCTGCAACCCTGGTCGCGGCTAGCGCCGGCGCGCAGGCGGTGCATGTCGATGCGAGCCGCAAGGCCGTCGAGCTCGCCCGCCGCAACGCCGCGCTCTCCTGCCTGTCCGACGCGCCCATCCGCTGGCTGGTGGAGGATGCACGCAGCTTCGTGGCACGCGAGGTCCGGCGGAGTCGCTGCTATGACGCGATCCTGCTCGACCCCCCGAAGTACGGCCGTGGTCCCAAGGGCGAGATCTGGCACCTGGAACGGGACCTCGCGCCACTCCTGGCCGACTGCGCCCGGCTGCTGCGCCCGGAGAGCCGGCTCCTCATTCTCACGACCTACGCGATCCGGCTGTCGGCGCTGGCCCTGCACAGGCTGGTGCAGGAACAGCTCGCCGGCCTGGGCGGCGAGGTCAGCAGCGGCGAGAT
>JBKBXK010000154.1:3547-5396 GCA_046314095.1 Thermaurantiacus sp.
GGTTCAGCGCGAGGAGGCCGCCGGCCGATTTCTCCCGACAGCGCTGTTCAGCCGCTGGGAAGCTTCAGTGTGACAAACCTTTTGCACCACCGATTCGCACAGGCGCATTTCGCCTCGCCTTGCGGCAGAGGCGTTGACACGCATGCGGAATACCAGAACCCGGGCAGGAACAAGGAGAGCGAACGACATGACAGGCAAGGGACAACACCGGCTTACGCTGCGCGTTCTGGCGGCGGGCGTTGCCGTGGCGGTTGCCGGCGCCGGGCTTGCACAGGTGCGCATCATCACGACCAGCCCGCAGCTCGAAGATCCGCTTGCCGGCCCCCAGATCGTCGATCCCCTGACCGGCAAGCCGGGGATGACAACCATGTCTGTCCTGCAGGCGTCTGACGATCCGAAGTTCGGCGACGACCAGTATCGCCCTTATTCCGGTCAGGCAGGGAAGGATGTGGTGTGGGTGCCAACGCCGGACAGTCTCGTGGTGGCGATGCTGGAGAGCGCCGGGGTGACCCGGGATGACTATGTCGTCGACCTCGGCTCTGGCGACGGCCGCATTGCGATTGCAGCGGCGCGGCAGTTCGGAGCCCGCGCGCATGGCATCGAGTACAATCCCAAGATGGTATCGCTTGCTCGCCGCGAAGCGCAGCGCGTCGGAGTGGCGAACCGGGTGACTTTCGCACAGGCCGACATCTTCAAGAGCGATTTCTCGGACGCCACGGTCGTGACCATGTACCTGCTGCCCAGCCTCAACCTGCGGTTGCGTGACACCATCCTGAACATGCGGCCCGGAACACGCGTGGTCAGCCACGCTTTTGACATGGGCGACTGGGAGCCGGACCGGACCATTCGCACCGACGATGCGTCGGGCTATCTCTGGATCGTGCCCGCCAACATCGCCGGGCGGTGGGCCTTCGAGATCGGGAACGATCGCTTTGCTGCCGATCTGGTGCAGCAATATCAGAAGCTTTCGATGCCGCGCGCCACCCCGTTCCGCGACGGACGCATCCGCGGAACGACGGTCAGCCTCACGCGGTCCAACGGGCAGGTGCTTGAAGGTGAGGTCCGCGGCGACACGATTGTTGGCCGCGGCTGGACAGCAACCCGAATCGCCCAGAACTGACACGTCTTGGCATCTGCCGCTCCCGCCCGAAGGCTCACTGCGGCAGATGTCGCAGTGTTCGTGCTCGGGATTGTCGTCGGCGTCGGGATTTTCCGCGCGCCGGCGGAAGTCGCTGCGAACACGGCTTCGGATGCGATGTTTCTTGCTCTCTGGGGCTTTGGAGCCGTGGCGGCGCTCGCGGGCGCGCTCACCTATGCCGAGCTCGCAGCACGGCATCCGGGTATCGGCGGCGAATATGGGTTCCTGCGTCGAGCCTGGGGTGAGCCCGCCGGTGTGCTCTTCGTCTGGGCGCGGACTGCCGTCATCCAGACCGGCTCGATCGCAGCCGTCGCCTTTGTGCTGGGGGACTATGCAGTTCGGCTCGTGCCCGGCATCTCGCCGGCACTCGTTGCCGGGCTCGCCGTCCTCGCCTTCACGCTCCTGAATCTCCTTGGCGTCGAAATGGCGCGACGCGCGCAGTGGATTCTGCTGTCGTTGGTGTTGGTCGCCGTGGTCGGCGTGATGCTGGCCGGCAGTATCGCCGACCCGCTGCCCCGGCCCGAGGCCACCCCTTCTGCTGCCGGCAGCATTGGCCTTGCCCTCGTCTTCGTGATGCTCACCTTCGGGGGCTGGAACGAAGCCGCCTATCTGTCCGGCGAAACGCGCGACGGCACCCGTGGCTTCCTGCGCGGCCTTCTTGGCGGGATCCTTGCGATCGCGTTCATCTATCTCGGTGTGAACCTCGCATAT
>JBKBXK010000155.1:0-5383 GCA_046314095.1 Thermaurantiacus sp.
ATGCCTGCCCCGCCTCCAACACGCTATCGTGGCGCTGGGTTGCGGGCCTCCAGACGCAGGGCCAGACCTATCTCGCCCGCGCCGACATCATCCGGAAGGTCTCCGGCGGCCGGTTCCGGGTGGAGGCGCCGCTGGCGTCCTCTGCACCGCCGCTTGCCGCCGAGCCGCCCGCGCCGCGCGTTCCGCTGCCGAGCCCCGCGCCGCCGGATGCATCGCTTCGCACCGGCCGCTGGATCACCACGGAGGATCTCTCGCCCGAAACCATCGCCCTGCCGCCGATTGCCGCCATCTCGGCCGTCGACGGGATTGGCGGTGATCCCTCGCCGCTGAAGCGCGCCCATGCCAACGCCGGCCTCGACGACGCCTGCAGCCGGGCAGCGACGCATTTCAACGCGCCCGTTACCCGCCTTCCGGAGGCGGATACCGAGGCAGCGCTTCTTGCCTGGGCCTCGGCCGAGCGTCTCCGTCAGGTGGTCACGGCCCACGCCCCAGTGGGGCCGGTTGCCGACCGCATCGCCTCCGCGGCCGGAGCGCTTGCCAGCGCCGGAATCCCGCTTGTTCAGGTGCTGCGCCCCTGGGATGCCCGCGCCTGGCCGCATGCGTCGCGCGGCTTCTTCCAGTTCCGCCAGCACATTCCGGATCTCCTGGCATGATCCCGCCCTGGCGCGCGTCGGGGCCGGAACAGCCCGCCTGCCCGCTGCTGTTGGCAAGCCCGCACAGCGGCACCCACATGCCCGCACCGTTCCTTGCCGCCACCAGCCTGCCGCGCCGACGCCTGCGCCAGTTCGAGGATGCGCATGTCGGCGCCCTGCTCGAGGGCGCGGTTGCGGCCGGCATGGCGCTGGTGGAGGCGACCCACGCCCGCGCCTTCCTCGACCTCAATCGCGACGAGACCGAGCTGGACCGCAGCATGTTTGCAGGCGCCCTCGATCTCCCTGTCCGCCCGACCGACCGCGTGCGCGCCGGCTACGGCGTCATCCCCCGCCAGGTTGGTCCGGAGGTAATGATCTATCGCGATCTGTTGCCCGCGGCCGAGGCGCGCCGGCGAATCCATGGCCTGCACCGGCCGTGGCACCAGGAGTTGGCCCGCCGGCTCGATGCCATCCGCGCCCAACATGGCGCCGTGGTCCTCCTCGATTGCCACTCGATGCCGAGCCTTCCCACCATCTCCGGCCCACCCGCCCAGGTGGTGATCGGCGATCTGCACGGCCAAAGCGCGGCACCGCCGCTGTCGGATGCGTTGCACCGGTTGCTGCTGGCGCGGGGCTTCCGGGTGGCGCGCAACCAGCCCTATGCGGGCGGCTACACCACCCGCCGCCACGCCGCGCCAACCGACGGCATCCACGTTCTGCAGCTTGAGATCGACCGGGCGCTCTACATGGACCAGGAGACGCTTCGGCCGCGCGCAGCCTTTCCGGCCATGGTCTCGATCCTCGCCGGGGTGCTCGGCAGCCTCGCTGCCGAGGCGCATGCCATGCTGCCGTTGCTGCGCCCCGGCGGGAAAGACCCGCTCCTCCTTGCAGCGGAGTAGGCAAGACGGGCCGTTCCCTTGAGGGGATCCGGATCGGGCGCTAGACTCCTGCCGTCTGGAGACCGTGCTATGATCGACAGCCTGCGCCACCGCATGAAGCGGATGCAGCGCGATGGCCGGATGCCGTGGCTCACATCGCTGGCCAGCTATGGCTGGTATCAATCGAAGAATGCCAAGGATTGGCTGCGCATGCCCGAGGTGCGCCGTGCGCTTGATGGCGGCGATGTGCCCGAGGATGTCGAAGGCCTTGTCGCGTTCGTGATGGACCGGTTCGACGGCATCGTCCGCCCGCTGCAGGACCGTGCCGAGATCACCGCACTTGTCGCAGAACTGATGGAGCGCCGCCCGCAGACCGTGCTGGAAGTCGGCACCGCCCGCGGCGGCACGCTCTTTCTCCTCTGCCGCGCGGCACATCCCGAGGCCACCATCATCAGCCTCGATCTTCCCTACGCCCGCAACGGCGGCGGGTTCCCGGAATGGAAGCAGGATGTCTATCGCCGCTTCGCACGGCCGGGGCAGACGCTCCACCTTGTGCGCGGCAACAGCCACGAACTGGGTTCGAGGGATCGGGTGGTCGGGCTTCTGGGTGGCCGCCCCCTCGACTTCATCCTCATCGATGCGGACCACAGCTACGACGGAGTCAAGCGCGACTTCGAACTCTATTATCCCCTGCTCGCGCCTGATGGCCTCCTTGCGATGCACGATGTCATGCACAATCCGCACGATCCGACAATCGACGTGCATCGCTTCTGGACGGAGCTTCAGGCCACCTTGGAGACCCGCGAGCTCGCAACCAGCAGACGGCGGTTCGGAATCGGCCTTGTGCCGGCCGGCCAGCGGTTCGAAGCTGCAGTTGACACTGCGCCCGTTTAGCGAACCGCGAGGCAGCGCATGGCGTTACGGCGCCGGCGCGCCTCTTGCGTTGCTCTTTCGGCCTACAGGATGAACTTCGACAGGTCGGTGTCGCGCGCGATGTCGGCAAGCTGGGTTTCCACATGCGCGGCGTCGACAAGGAGGCGCGTGCCGGGCTCCATCTCGGCCGCCTCAAAGCTCCAGTCCTCCACCAGCCGCTCCATGACGGTGGAAAGGCGCCTTGCACCAATATTTTCCACCCGCTCGTTCACTTCCGCTGCGAAGCGGGCAATGGCCTCGATCCCGTCGTCGGTGAAGGCAAGCTCCACGCCCTCGGTTGCAAGAAGCGCCGCATATTGCCGGGTCAGCGAGGCTTCGGTGTCGGTCAGAATGTGCCGGAAATCCTCGGCCGTCAGGCCCTTCAGCTCCACCCGGATCGGCAGCCGGCCCTGAAGTTCGGGCAGCAGGTCGGAAGGCTTGGCGACGTGGAAGGCGCCCGAGGCGATGAACAGGATATGGTCGGTCTTCACCGGGCCATATTTGGTTGCAACTGTCGTGCCCTCGATCAGCGGCAGCAGATCGCGCTGCACACCCTCGCGGGAGACAGAGCCGCCGCGCACGTCCGAGACCGCGATCTTGTCCACCTCGTCCAGAAACACGATGCCATTGGCTTCGGCAGCCTTCACTGCGTCGCGGGTGATCTCCTCGCTGTCGAGCCGCTTGTCGCTTTCCTCGGCCAGCAGCATGTCAAAGGCAGCGGGCACAGGAACCTTGCGCCTTTTCATGCGCTTCGGGCCAAGTTTTCCCATGATGTCGGAAAGATTGATCATCCCCACCGATCCGGGCGGCATGCCCGGGATCTCAAAGGGCATTCCCCCGCCCGTGTCCTCGACCTCGATTTCCACCTCGCGCGTGTCGAGCGAGCCATCCTTCACGCGGTCCCTGAAGGCGAGCCGGGTTGCCTCGGACGCGTCTTTCCCGACCAGCGCATCCACCAGCCGGTCCATCGCCGCCGTTTCCGCCGCCTCGCGCACGGTGGCACGCCGGGCGTCGCGCACCAGCCTGATCGCGTCCTCCACAAGGTCGCGGATGATGGAATCGACATCGCGCCCCACATAGCCGACTTCGGTGAACTTGGTGGCTTCCACCTTGATGAACGGCGCGTCCGCCAGCTTGGCCAGCCGCCGCGAGATTTCCGTCTTGCCGCAGCCGGTGGGCCCGATCATCAGGATGTTCTTCGGTGTCACTTCCTCGCGCAGGTCCGCGTCCAGCCGTTGCCGGCGCCAGCGGTTCCGGAGCGCGACCGCGACCGCCTTCTTCGCATCCGCCTGGCCCACGATGTGCCGGTCGAGGGCTGCGACGATGGCCTTGGGTGTCAGGGCGGCCTCGTGCCGGAAGGTGGCCGGTTCGGGCATGATGTTCATAGCTTTTCCACGGTCAGATTGTCGTTGGTGTAGACACAGATGTCGGCCGCAATGGCCATGGCGCGGCGCGCGATCGTCTCCGCGTCATGGTCGCTGTCGGCAAGCGCGCGGGCGGCTGCCAGTGCGTAATTTCCGCCAGAGCCGATGGCAGCAATCCCGTCATTGGGTTCCAGCACGTCGCCGGTGCCGGTGAGGATCAGCGTCGACTTCGTGTCGGCCACGATCATCATGGCTTCCAGCCGCCGCAGATAGCGGTCCTGCCGCCAGTCCTTCGCCAGCTCCACGGCTGCGCGCGTCAGCTGGCCGGGGAAGCGCTCCAGCTTCGATTCCAGCCGCTCGAACAGGGTGAAGGCATCGGCCGTCGATCCGGCAAAGCCCCCGATCACCAGCCCGTCCGCGCCGATCCGGCGCACCTTCCGGGCGTTCGGCTTGATGACGGTCTGGCCGAGGCTCACCTGACCGTCCCCGGCAACCACCACCTCGTCGCCCTTGCGCACGGAAAGGATGGTGGTTCCGTGCCAGCTCGTTTCGCTTCCTGTCACGCTGATGATCTGTTCCTGTGGCAAGGCGCGGGGTGCGCCGCCTGCTCCGACATTTAGGGAGCCAACCCGCCGCCCGGAAGGGCTTCAGCTTTCCCCGCCGCACACCTGCCGCAGCGCCGCCCATTGCGCGCCGTCAAGCGCCGGTCGGGTTTCGCCCTCGGCCAGCACGGCGGCCCGGATCACGGCCAGCCGCTCCGGGCTCGGCGGATGAGTGCTGGTGTAGCTGCCGATCCGGCCGAAGGCTCCGGATTCGGCCTGGCCGGCATCCTCTGCGCGTTCGCCACGGCGCATGTTGCGCTCGAAGAAAGCGGCAAGCCCCGCCGCCGAAACCCCGGCGCGTTCCAGGGTCGTCAGCGCGTACGCATCCGCTTCCCGTTCGTCGTCGCGGCTGAGCGCATTGGTGAGCAGGCTGTCCGCCATCGCCCCGGCATTGCCGCCGACGCTGGAAAGCAGAAGCGACATGCCGAACGCGCGGAGCAGCGCCTTGTTCATGTGGCGATGCGCGATGTGGCCAAGCTCGTGCGCCAGCACGCCGGCCACCTCGTCCGGCCCATCCGCTGTCTCGAGCAGCCCGCGGGTCAGCACCACCTGTCCGCCGGGCGCTGCAAGCGCGTTCGCCACCCGCCAGTCCACCACCGTCACGGTGATCGGCTCGGAATGGCCTTCCTCGGGCTCCAGCCGGGCAAGCAGGCTGTCGATCGCGGTGCGAGCCTCGGGCGTGTCGCAGCGGCCCATGCGGGAAAGCCCCTCCACCAGCGATTCCCCGATCGGGCGGGTGACGGCATCGGGAACATGGACTGCCGCGGCATCGAGAACGGGGCCACCGCGAAACCAGAGGAGCACGCACACGCCGAGTGCGGCCGCGATACCAGCGCCCCAGCGCAGCGCCGTTCGCCCCTCCCACTGGTGCGAGCCCCGCACGGCGCGCAGCCAGTCCGGCGGCAGGCCCGGCTCGGCGGAGAGCCGCCAGTCCGGACGGTCGGTGCGGGCAAGAATCGTGCGCGCGGGCGAGCGCTCCAGCCAGCGCAGCAGCT
>JBKBXK010000156.1:0-5375 GCA_046314095.1 Thermaurantiacus sp.
GCTTCTTCGCCATCAGGCCGCGCGGGCGGCCCGTCTGTCATTGCCGCGGCCCGGTTTCAACAGGAGGGACGCCGCGACGCGCAATCACGGTTTCCCCACCGATTGCGCGCTGACCCTTGCCAATCTGCAGGACATAGCCCTCGGGCACGTAGAGATCGGTGCGGCTCCCGAACCGGATAAGGCCGAAACGCTCGCCAGATAGAAGTGTTTCCCCCTCGGACACGAAGGTGAGAATGCGCCGGGCAATGAGGCCAGCAATCTGCACCACGCCGACGCGGGTGCCGTCGGCTGTCTCGATCAGCAGATACTGGCGTTCATTGTCTTCGCTCGCCTTGTCGAGATTGGCATTCAGGAACTTCCCCGGAACATAGGTGAGGCGTGCGACGCGGCCCGCCGTCGGCGTGCGATTGATGTGCACGTCGAACACGGAAAGGAATATCGAGACGCGAACGGCGCGGGCTCCTGTAAGTCCGCCTTCACCGGCCAACTGCGGCGGAATCGGCACCTCCTTGATCTGCGAGACGAGACCGTCGGCGGGCGCAACGAGGATGTCGTCGCCGACAGGCGACACGCGCACAGGGTCGCGGAAGAACAGGAATGTGAATGCCGTCGCGGCAACGAGCGGCCAGGCGAGCAATGTCCATCCGAGCGCGAAGGCAAGAACGGCGCCCAGCCCGAACAGGCCCCCGAAGCGGATACCCTCGGGATGAATGGCCGGCCATCGCCACTCCGCCGGAGGGGTGGCGGGCGGTCGCACGGTTTCCGGCTCGGGCACGCGGGGCCGCAAAGGTTCCATCTCGTTCACAAGGCCGATTTAGCGCCATGTCGCAGGATTGTAACCGTACATCGTCTGCCAATGCGACGGCTGCGCCCCTTCCGGACGAAGTCTCAGGGGCCTAGATGGGCGCTATGGCCACGGTTCCGGCAGGTTTCGCAGTGACAAGGTCGGTCCGCTCGCGGCCGCGGGCCGTTGCGATCTGGCTGCTCGTGGTCGCAGCGTTGGTGCTGGCGATGGTCATCGTCGGCGGCATCACCCGGCTGACCGAATCCGGGCTTTCCATTACCGAATGGCGTCCGCTCACCGGCGCTGTTCCGCCGCTAACCAGCGAGGGCTGGCAGCAGGAGTTCGACAAGTATCGCGACACCGCCCAGTACCGGATGATGAACCGGGGCATGAGCCTTGAGGAGTTCCGCTTCATCTATTTCTGGGAATGGGTGCATCGCCAGCTTGGCCGGCTTATCGGCCTGGCGTTTGCACTGCCGCTGGCCTGGTTTGCCGTTACCCGCTCGATCCCGACGGGCTATGGTCCACGGCTCGTTGCGCTGCTTGCATTAGGTGGCCTGCAGGGCGCGATCGGCTGGTGGATGGTGCAATCGGGCCTGTGGACGGGTGTCGCAGTCAGCCACGTCCGTCTGGCTGTGCACCTGCTTCTTGCACTGTTCATCCTCGCCGGGCTCGTCTGGACCGCTCGGGACCTGCTTTTGCTCCACCGCAACCCGGCGGCAAGGCCCGCCCGCTTCATCCTTCCTGCGGCGTTGGTCTCGGTTGTCCTCTTCGTCCAGCTGTTGCTGGGTGCATGGGTCGCCGGCCTTCGTGCCGGACATGCCGCAAGCGACTGGCCGCTGATGAATGGCCGGTGGTTTCCCGAGGGCGTTGGCTGGCACGGTAGCTGGCTGGCGACTGTTTCGAGCGACCCGTTCCTGACCCATTTTCTGCATCGCTGGTGGGCATTCGTCGCTGCCGGGGCAATCCTCGTCCTTGCTCGCCTGGCCGTGCGAGAGGGTGCCACACCGGCTGCCGGAGCCCTCCTCACGATCCTCGCCGCGCAGATCCTGCTTGGCATTCTGACGGTTGTCTCCGGGGTCGATATCACTTTGGCGGTGCTGCACCAGGGCGTGGGCGCGCTGCTGGTGGCGGCGGTTGCCTGGACTGCTCATGTCGTTGGAGAGCAGCGGCAGCGGGTGCGGGCAGCGAAATGATCCACCTCGTGATGACGTCGTTCGCAAGCCTTGCCGACGCGGAACGGATCGGCCGCGAGATGGTGGAGGGAGGATATGCTGCATGCGTCAACATGGTGCCCGGCGTTCGCTCCATCTTCCGGTTCCGGGGCCAGCTGGAGGAGGCAGACGAGACCCTTGCCCTCTTCAAGACAGCGGACGCCGAGCGCCTGATGTCAGCGATTGGCGCGGCCCACCCCTATGACCTGCCGGTCATCGAATCGTGGCCGGTGATGCTCACCTCTCAAGGGGTCGCGGAGTGGATCGACGCGGAGACCGGGCGGCGCGCATGACCCAGACAAATGTCCTTGGTGGGCCACTGATCCCCTGCTCGCTCGATCCGCTGACTGGCTGGCTGCGCAACGGCTGTTGCAGCGCCGACGATGGGGACGCGGGCCAGCACCATGTTTGCGCCGTGATGACGGAAGAGTTTCTCGCGTTCACGGTGCGGGCCGGGAATGATCTGGTCACCGCGCGCCCTGAGTTTGGTTTTCCGGGCCTGAAGCCGGGCGATCACTGGTGTCTGTGCACATCGCGCTGGGAGGAGGCGCGGCGCAGCGGCTTTGCCCCGCCGGTGGTGCTTGAAGCGACCCATGCGCGCGCGCTGGAGGTGGTGGCGCTCGGCCACCTGCAGGCCCACGCACATGATCCCGCTGAACCGGTTTAGCGCAGGTATCCCGATACCACAGCGTTTTTCGCCCCTGTTTCCTTGACTTTCGCGGGACCTTGCGTATGTCGCCCTCATTCACGCGGCCCTGATTTCGAGGAAGTTCACATGCTGACCCGTTCGACCGTCTCGGCGAAGCCTGCCGAGGTCGAGAAGAAGTGGCTGTTGATCGATGCCGATGGCCTGGTGGTGGGCCGGCTCGCTTCGATCGTTGCCAATCGCCTGCGCGGCAAGCACAAGCCAAGCTTCACCCCGCATGTGGACTGCGGTGACAATGTGATCGTGATCAACGCCGAGAAGGTGCGCTTCACCGGGAACAAGGCCACGCAGAAGGTCTATTACCGCCACACCGGCTATCCGGGTGGCATCAAGGAAGTTCGCGCTGACAAGCTGCTTGAGGGGCGCTTCCCCGAGCGGGTCATCGAGAAAGCCGTTGAGCGGATGATCCCGCGCGGGCCTCTGGGTCGGCAGCAGATGCGGAACCTGCGCGTCTTCAAGGGGCCAGACCACCCGCATGGCGCGCAGAATCCGGAAACCCTCGATGTCGCGGGCATGAACCGCAAGAACAAGGTGAGCATCTGATGAGCGAGACCGACGTGGAGCAAGCCCAGGGTCTTGAGGCGCTGGCTGAACTGGCCACCGACCAAGGGCCGGCCGCTGATCCGGTTGCGTTGCGACCGCAGCAGATCGACGAGCAGGGACGGGCCTATGCAACTGGCCGCCGAAAGGATGCGGTTGCCCGCGTGTGGATCAAGCCGGGATCTGGCCAGATCGTGGTCAATGGCCGTGACCAGGCGACCTACTTCGCGCGCCCGACGCTGCGCCTCATCATCAACCAACCGTTCGACATCGCCGAGCGGCGGGATCAGTATGACGTGGTTGCCACCGTCAGCGGCGGCGGACTATCCGGCCAGGCCGGTGCCGTGAAGCACGGGATTGCCCAGGCGCTCACACGCTACGAGCCGGAACTGCGCCCGGTCGTGAAGCAGGCCGGGTTTCTCACCCGCGACAGCCGGACGGTCGAGCGCAAGAAGTACGGCAAGGCCAAGGCGCGCCGCAGCTTCCAGTTCTCCAAGCGATAGCAACCGGTGGCGGTGCCGCGGGGCATCGCCGTTCCGCCGCCTCGTTTCGGGGGAGCGGGAACATCTTGCCTCGCCCGGCCACTGGCCTACATGCATGGCGCATGTTGGGCAGATGGCTGGTCCTGCTGATGGCGCTGATCGCCACTCCCGTTGCTGCGTCGCCGGTTTCGCAGCAGCCAAACACCCGCGTCGAGCTGTTTGCGGAAAGCGCCCGACCAGCGCCCGGCCAGCCGCTGCGCATCGGCGTTGCGATGACCGCCCGCCCGGGCTGGCATACCTACTGGAAAAATCCTGGCGACAGCGGGATGGAAACCCGGGCCGACTGGCAGGCGCCAGCCGGAACCACCGTTTCGGAGTTTCGCTATCCGGTTCCTCAGACGTATGTCGTCGAGGGGCTGATGAACCATGTCTTTGAAGGAGAAGCGATTCTCCTTGCAGACGTGGCCATTCCCGCGGACGCGCGCGGCGCATTTCCGTTGAAGGTCCGGCTGGACTGGCTGGTCTGCGATGACAAGATCTGCGTGCCGGAATCCGCCGAGTTGGTGCTACCCTTGGCGATTGGCGACGGGCGGCCCGATCCTGCCGCAGCCCGCCGGCTTGAAAGGGCCGAGGCCGCCCTGCCCCGGCCGCTCGCCGATCCAGTCCGTTTTTCCAAGGCCGACGGCCAGTTCCGCATCGCAATCCCGGTGGCCGACATTGCAGGAGTGCGCGCCGCCCACTTCTTCCCGCTTGAGGATGAGGCCACCGCACTTGCGGCACCGCAGCGCGTGACCGTCTCGGAGAATCTGCTGGTTATCGAAACCGAGGCATCGAGCGTTCCCGGCGTTCCGGAGCGAGTCGAGGGTGTGTTGCGTTTGGAGCGCGCCAGTGGCGTGTCCGGCCTTGCGTTCGTGGCGCTCCCGGGTGAGATCCCGCCACCGGGCGCACCGCTGGCCGGCGGAGGTGCAGGCATCGGCTCTCCGGGATTTCCGGCAGTCTTCGGACTCGCCATACTCGGCGGCCTGCTGCTCAACCTGATGCCCTGCGTGTTCCCGATCCTCAGCCTGAAGGCGATGAGCCTTGCCAAGGCGGGCGCCAGCGAGGCGAGCGCCAAGGCCGATGCGCTCGCCTATACGGGCGGCGTGGTCCTGATCTGCGTTGCGCTTGGCGCGGCGGTGATTGCCCTTGCCGCCGCCGGCCAGGGGGCAGGCTGGGCCTTCCAGCTTCAGGATGCGCGCGTAATCCTGCTCTTGATGCTGCTCACGCTCGCCATCGGGCTCAACTTCGCGGGGCTGTTTGAAATGAATCTCGGTGCCGGCAGTGTCGGCCAGGGGTTGGCCGCCAAGGGTGGCTGGCAGGGCAGCTTCTGGACAGGGGTGCTCGCGGCTTTTGTTGCAACCCCCTGCACGGGCCCCTTCATGGCCGTCGCGCTTGGAGCTGCCCTGGTGCTGCCGCCAGCTCTGGGCCTTGCCGTCTTCGCCGGGCTCGGGCTGGGGCTTGCGCTCCCCTTCCTCCTGGTCGGCTTTGTGCCCGCGGTGCGCCGCCGTATGCCGCGGCCAGGCCCCTGGATGGACAGCTTCCGCCGGATCCTTGCGATTCCCATGCTTCTGACAACGGTTGCGCTTGCCTGGGTGTTGGGGCGCCAGGCC
>JBKBXK010000157.1:0-4047 GCA_046314095.1 Thermaurantiacus sp.
CTTCCTCGCCGCTGCGGTTCAGCGACACGATGCGGCAGCGCTCTGCGCCCAGCGCATCGCACATCGCCACATGGCCATCGAGCGCCGCAGCCAGCCGATTGGGCGGCAGCCGGAACTGGAGGGAATAGGCATAGGCAATCTGGGGGGTCGGGGAATCGATCGGCGGTGCGCCGTCGCCGGCGCTGTCCGCCGCCAACCGGGGCGCGGCCGGCTGCACGGCGACGCGCACATCCATGGCCGGTTCCACGGCAGATCGTTCAGAGATAACGGCGCCGCCACCGGCGCCCGGTTCGCCCTCCAGGCATGCGCCCAGCAGCAACGCAAGGAGGAGGAAGGGTGCGCGACTCGACCGCATTGAAAGGCCTCTCACATTCTTGCCCGGGCCGTGGTGGGGAAAACAAGATGAACATTTGCAAACTTGGCCATCGGCCTGACTTTTCCCCCCGCGCCGCGTCGCCTAAGGCATGTTCCCAAAGGAGGAAGTTTTCGTGCAGCGGTTGGGTCGACTCGCACTGTGCCTCAGCATGTCCGCCATCTCACCGGCGACTTGGGCGCAGGATTTCCGACAGTCCGTGCCTCGGGTGCCGGATGTGGTTCCGCCGACGGTGGCCGACCCCGACATTCCGCTTCCGGAAGCCGAAGATCCGACGCCTATCATCCCGCGACTTGTCGCTGTGCGGTTCGTGGCCGATCTGGCCGACTTGGCGGCAGCCGATGCCATTGGCGCCGAAGGTGTCATCATCGTCGCCCTGCCGGTTCTCGACACGGCGGACTTCCGCGCGCGTGCCGCGGCCGACCTGAACCAGCCGGCATCTCTCGCCAGCCTCAATGCCCTCGCGCGCGCGACGGTCGAAGCCTATCGCGCCGAGGGGCGCCCGCTTGTCGATGTCGCCATCCCGGAACAGGATGTGACCGATGGGCAGGTCACATTCCTGGTGCGCGAGTTCGTCGTCGGTGATGTCGCAATCGAAGGCAATCGGCACTTCTCGACCGATCGACTGCGCCGCATGGTGCGGCTGGAGCCAGGCCAGAATGTGGACCAGAATGCGCTGGTCTCCGACCTGGACTGGATGGCGCAGAATCCGTTCCGCAGGGTCGACCTTTTCTACCGCCGTGGAGATGCGCCGCTGACGACCGATGTCGTCATCCGTGTCACCGACCGCCTGCCTTTGCGTGTCTATGCCGCGTTCGAGAACAATGGTTCGGTGCGGACCGGGCGGGAGCGCTGGTCAGCGGGCGTGAATTGGGGGCGTTTCTTCGGCGGCGACGGCCAGTTTGCCTACCAGTTCACATCCAGCGGCGACATATTCCAGGATCGCGCCGGACTTCCGCTGCAGTTCGAGGCGCACAGCTTCACCCTCGCGCAGCCGCTTGGACGCCGGAACAGCCTGATCGTCTTCGGCACCTATCAGCGCACCTCGCCCGATCTCGGGCCATTTCTGGGCCTCGTCGGCAAGAGCTATCAACTGTCGCCCCGCTTCGTGATACCGGTCTTCGCCCGGGCCGGAGCGCGCGGGCAACTCACCATCGGCTATGATTACAAGGAAACGGACAACAACCTTCTCTTCGGCGGCATCAGCATCGCCCCCGAGGCGACGCAGATTCATCAGGCGGTTGTCGATTTCACCGCCACCACCAGTTGGGCTGGCGGCATCTTCTCCTCAAGCAATACGCTCCACCTGTCCCCGGGCGGGATCGGCAGCCGCAACACCGATGCTGCCTTTCAGCCGGGGCCCGGCCAGAGCGGAACGCCTTTCGCCAAGGCGAGCTACGTCTATCTGCGCTCCACGCTAACCCAGCGAACACCGCTTGGTGCGACTGGTGCCGAACTGGTAACCCGCCTTGTCGGCCAGGTCTCCAGCGCCAACCTCCTGCCATCGGAGCAGCTGTCGGCTGCGGGTCCGGGTTTTGTCCGTGCCTATGATCCCAACGCCGTCATTGGCACCCGCGGGGTGCTCTTCTCGCAGGAGTTCTGGTCTCCGCCCTTCGCCATCTTCGGCGGGCCCAGGCTTGATGACCGGATGCAGCTCGGCGGCTTCATCGATGCCGGTGCTGTCGGCAATCCGGACCGTTTGCCGGATGAGCGCAAGTGGCGGCGCACGGCAAGCGTTGGCGCCATGGGCCGCTATCGGGTCGGTCCGTGGCTCGATATCCGTCTCGACTATGGCACCCAGCTTCGGCGCCAGCCCGGCCTGGCGAGCCGCGAGAATCTCGGCTTCCTCTCCGTGACGCTTGGCTACTGAGGCCGCACGTTCCGCTACTGGATTCCGGGTGATGCGCGGTCGAAGCCGGAGGCGCCACCAAGGCCCTCTGGAGCGGGCGGGGACAGTTCGATGTTCACGCTGTAGCGCGTCGTCCGCAGAATGCGTGCTGCCGCCGGGCTGGCCGGCAGCACCGGCTGCACCCTGATGGTATCGTTGAGCGCGTTTACCCCGGTTGCGACGCCCTGCTGGGCGAGGCCACCCACCACGGGAACGACCACCTGCTCCTGCAGCGTGTCGATCAGCGGCAGGGGCAGCACGTCGAGCTGGCCAGCGATGCGCGTCACTGTGTAGTTGAGCGGCTCGCCGACCACGTCGATCGGGTAGAATCCGGGCGGGGACGCAATCGTCGCAGTCGTGACTGCCGAGATGCCGATGGAGGTCAACGTATCGCCTCCAAGCAGGCCCGTCGAGACCAGCGCGAACGGCGGATTGGGGGCCCCGAACGGCCGTGAGGCGTCCAGCGCCTGGACAGTCAGGGGGGCGGGCGTGATGACGCCAATGTTCGCAGAAGGCTGGCCGGTCAGACGATAATTCTGGGATGATGCGCCGGTCAGCGTCACGCCTGTGACAGTCACAAGCTTCTCGGTTCCCACATTGGGCGTGTCATAAACGGCGTTGGCAAAGGCAACTGAAACCTCGTCACCGTCGAGCACACCCGACAGCAAGAGGTTGCCCGCTGTCACCGGAGCGACAACCGTTGCGTCGTAGACGCGCACGACCTGTCCAACAAGCGACAGCAGAAGATCACGCGGCGTCACCGTCAGGAAGCTGCCAACGAACGTCAGCGTGTAGTTCGGGTTCGCAGCCAGAGACCCCTGCCGGATCGCATATTGCCCCACATCCTCGCCAGCATCCCGAACCAGCGCACCAGACAAAACCCCCTCCGGCGTGTCCCCAGAAGCCAGACCCGACACCTGGAACGTCAAAGCCGGATCGCCATCCCCATAAACCTTCGCCTGCGCATCCGCCGTCACCACCAATGACGCCGGAACCACCGACAAAACCCCGTCCACATAGGCAAACACATAGTTGAGAGCCGCGCCGCCCGAGGCCACCGTCGCATAATCCCCCACCGGCGAGCCGATCCCCGCTGCCGTCGTCACCACCGGAAGCGCATCCAGAACGCTTGCGTCCTCCCCAAACACAAACCCGCTGATCACCGGCACCAGATCCGGGTTCGCCTGGCCAAAGGGACGGCTGAGCGTCGGCGCCACAACCGTCAGAAGCGCAGGGTCGATCACAAAGTCCGCACCCGTAAACGCAATCTGGTAGTTGGGGTTCGCCACAAGACTGCCCTGGGTGATCGCGTAGCTGCCAACAGTCTCGCCCGCAGCCCGCGCCAGCTGGCCCGTCAGAACCGTCTCCGCCGTGTCGTCAAACCGGAACCCCGAGGCCGCAAACGTCAGCGCAGGGTCCGCCTGCCCATAGGTCTTGCCCGCCGCATCCGCCAAAATCACCAGCGTCGCAGGCGTAATCGACAAGGTCCCAGGCGTGAACGCAATCGCATAGTTCGGGCCAGCAGCCAGAGACCCCTGCCCGATCGCATACTGCCCCACAGCCTCCCCAGCATCACGAACCAGAGACCCGGTCAGAAGCGACACATCATCGTCAAACCGGAACCCCGAGGCCGCAAACGTCAGCGCCGGATCCCCATCCCCATAAACCTTCGCCAAATCGTCCGCCGTCACCACCAGCGTCGCAGGGCTCACCGTCAGGAAGCTGCCAACGAACGTCAGCGTGTAGTTCGGGTTCGCAGCCAGAGACCCCTGCCGGATCGCATATT
>JBKBXK010000157.1:4146-5358 GCA_046314095.1 Thermaurantiacus sp.
GACACCTGGAACGTCAAAGCCGGATCGCCATCCCCATAAACCTTCGCCTGCGCATCCGCCGTCACCACCAATGACGCTGGGCTGATGGTGAAGCTTCCCGGCGTGAACTGGATCTCATAGCCAGGGGCCGCGAGTGTTCCGAGCTGGATGGCATAGACCCCGACATTCTCTCCCGGCTCGCGGGCGAGGCTGCCGGTGAGGATGCTCTCATCGTCTCCGGGGAGAAAGCCGGTGGCGGTAAAGGTGAGCGCCGGGTCGGCCTGGCCGAAGAGCTTCGTGATGTCGTCGGCGCGAATCATCAGAATAGCGCCTTCGACCGTCAGAAGGCCCGGCACGAGCACGAGCAAATAGCCCTGATCCGAGGCGGCAAGACCAGGCGTGAAGAGCGTGGGGTAGGTGCCTGCCGACGCCGTGGCGGGCTGCCCCTCGCTCACCACCTGAGGCGTGCCGTTGAGCGCAATGGCCAGCAGGTCTCCGGGCACAAGGCCATCCACCTCGAAGCCGAGCGGCGGCCCCTCGGTGCCGGCACGCTTGGTCGCGCTCTCGGCTGTCAGCGTCAGCGTGGGCTGGAAGCTGTAGATGCGCCGGCTCGCGCCAAGCGGCAGGATCGTGGCAGGCGGGTTCGCGGCAAACGCCCGGTTGTAGAGGTTGAAAGTGTCAGGCTCGAGAAGCTCCTCGCCCACATCGTCGAAAGGCGAAACAGAATAGGTGAGCCAACGGTTGTTCGGCGCGGAAAGCGGCGCAGCGCCGGCTGTGTTGATGATGCGCGTGCCGGCCACAATCGTAAGTGAGGTTTCGCCAGTGTTGCTGCCGAGCATGGTGATGGGCGCGCCGATCGTGAACTCGTTGCCAGCCACCCCCAGAAAGTCGAACCCGTCCACGGGGCCGAGCATCGCGATGTTGCCGGCTCCGGGGGCGCGAATCTCGAGAAACTGGACGGAGGTGATGCTGCTGTCGGCCGCAAGGGTGAAGCTCCGGTCCGCATCGAGGAGGAAGTCCGGCTTGACGGTGAAGCGGAAATTCCCGCCTTGAAACAGGGTATCGCCGCGACCAAGCACCCGGCCGGCAAAGAGCCCATCTGGCGCAGTCACGACTAGCGAAGGGCCGACTGCCGTGACGCGCGCGGCCGTTCCCGTCCCACCATTGGCATCAAGCGTGATGTTTCTGCCCGCGGTAAGTGCGATCGCGCCGGCGCTTGCGACCTCGGCGAAC
>JBKBXK010000158.1:0-3912 GCA_046314095.1 Thermaurantiacus sp.
GGCAACTGCGAACGGAAGCACGTCCTGAGCCCCGAAACTCCAGTAGTAGACGGCCCCGAAACCGAGGAGGCCGGGGATGCTGACGCGGTGCAAGGCATCGAACAGCCCGCGGTGCACGAAGGCTGCGACGCCGACGATATAGACAGGCATGTAGGCAAAGATCGCCCGCACGATCCAGGCAAAGGGCGTTTCCACTGTGAACGGTTCGACCAGGATCTTGTGGCTCGCGGCAAGCGCCACCGACAAGACCCCAAGCAACAACACCACGGCCCAGAGAGAGAACCGCCCGAAGAGCACCAGCAGCCGGTCAAGCCCGCGGCTGGTGAGGTCAGCGCGCGCGATCCGCAGGAACGCCGTCGTGAGGGCCGCAAAGGCGATCAGGCAGAACAGGAACCAGAAGTGCAGATGCCAGACCTCCTCGCCGATCGTCGGCTGCCGCCAGCCTCCGTCGAACAGATAGGTGGTGAGCGCCATCGGGCCGTTGTGAAAACGATGCGCCAGCCAGTTGGTGAGGGGCGCGAGGAACAGGAGGCTGGTCGCCAGTGGCACTGCCAACACGTCGAACCGGCTTGATGCGTAGGTTCTGGAATCCATCCGGGTGGCGGCCATGGCAGTGAAGAAGCCGGCGAGGAGAAAGAAGGTCGCCATTCGGAACAGATCGGACGCCATCGAGATCAGGACCGGTCCGTTGCCGGGTGCAGAGCGCCAGATGTTGATGCCGTGATTGAGAATTCCGTAAAGCATGCAGAAGGCGCGAAGCGCATCCAGATAGAAGATGCGTGTACCCGTTTCGACGGGTGGCAGCGGCTTCAAGCCTGTGACCCCTTTCCCAATCCGCGCGGGAATACGGCATTGTCGGGCACTTGTGAACGGCGAGCCTCGGACGGGGCCGCGCAAGCCCGCCGACGTCGCTAGTGCATCTCCTCCCCGCCCGAAACATTGATGGCCTCGCCGGTGATGTAGAAGGCCTCGTCCGAGCCGAGAAACGCCGCGAGTGCTGCCGTGTCGCTTGCAAGCCCAGGGCGCCCCATCGGGTTCCGCTTCGCCATGTTCTCGAGATAGGCATCCACAGTCTCGAAGCCGAGCAGTTTCGAGAAATAGTCGTTCTGCCTCGCACCGAGGCCGGTCGTTACATGGTTCGGGCAGATGGCGTTGACCGTGATGCCATATCGGCCGAGCTCGATCGCCGAGACCCGGGTCAGGCCCACCATCCCGTGTTTCGAGGAGCAATAGGGCGCCATGTGGGGAAAGCCGGTCTTGGCTGCCTGGCTCGCAATGTTGATGATCCGCCCGCCAGAGCCAGCACCAGCCGAGATCTGCGCCACCATCTGCCTTGCCGCATGCCGGGTGCACAGGAACGCGCCCTTGAGATTGACATCGAGAACGGCGTCCCACTCCTCCTCGCTGGTCTCGAGCAGCGGCTTCATGAGATAGCCGATGCCGGCGTTGTTCACGAGAATGTCGAGCCTGCCGAACTCGCGAACGGCGGCCGCGACCAGACCGGCGCAGTCGGCATCGGAGCGCACATCGCACGGGACGGCGACGGCGCGCACGCCCTGCCCGCGCAGCTCGGCGGCAACCGCCTCCATCCCGTCCGTCGAGCCGATATCGCCCTCGCCCATGTGCGGTCGCGGTGTGCCGAGGTCGGAAACGATGCAGTCTGCGCCTTCACCGGCGAAGCGTTGCAGGATGGCGGCGCCGAGCCCCTCGCGACGGCCCGAGCCGGTCACGGCCACGACGCGCCCTGCGAAGCGGCCGGCCATCAGACCTCCTCCGTGAGAATGAACAGCGGCGAATCGGCGAACCGCTGGAACTCGGCGGCGACCTTCTGCACGGCGTCGCTGGAGACGTCGGCAAGAAACGGGTCCATGCCCTTGATGTCGATCACCTCGGCATAGGCATAGGGCGCCGGCGCATCCGAGCCGAGCAGGCCAATGGTGCGATAGACACGGAAATCATCGACCGATCCGAGCGCGCGAACACCGGGAACGTCGGTGGTGCGGGCCCAGTTCTCATAGGCCGAGGGATCGATGCCTGGCTTCAGATTGAACAGCACGAGGATGCGCATGGGGTTTCTCCTTCACTCATGTCCCTGTGGCCATCGGGTGGCGTTGAGTGCCTGTTCCAGTTGCGTGCCGAGTGCGATCAGTGCCCGCTCCGCGCCCGGCCGGGCCAAGAGCTGGATGCCGACAGGGAGCCCGTCTTCCGTCCAGCCGGCTGGCAGCGAGAGGGCGGGCAAACCTGCGATGTTGGCAAGCGCCGTGAAATCCGCCTGGCTGACCGGATGCGGCCCCTCGAAGGCGAAGGCCGGACCGGGCGTGGTCGGGAGCAGGATCGCATCTGCCACTTGCAGTATCGCGTGAAGCTCTGCGCGTGCGCTGTCGATCGTCACCTCTGCCTCGCGGACAGCGGCGGCATCGAACCGCGCGCCGAAGGCAAGAAGATCCCGGAACTGCTGCGAGAATCCGTTCGCATTTTCCTGCATCGCGGGCCCGAAATGCGCCTGCGCCTCGCGGGTCGCCATCACGAAGCCTGCCATCCGGACCCGGTGATGATCCAGCCGCGCGGCATGTTCGCCGACGTCCAGCCCGATCCCGCGCAGGAGATTGCGGGCAGTGCGGAACGCGGCGCGAACCGCGGGTGCGAGATCCACGCGCTCCATGCTGGCAAGGGTCGCTACCCGGGCGATCGGCGCGCTGTCGCCAAGGTCCGCAAGCACCTCCAGAATCGCTCCACAGTCGGCGACCGACCGGGCGAGCGGGCCGATACAGTCCCATCGTTCCACCAGCAGCATCAGCCCCTCGTTCGAGACAGCGCCGTTGGTTGCCTTCAGACCGGCAACTCCGCAGTAGCCGGCCGGGATGCGGACGGAACCGAGCGTATCGGTGCCGAGCGCAGCCGGCACCAGGCCAGCGGCAACCGCGGCGCCGGAGCCGCCGGACGAGCCGCCGGGGGTGAAGCCGTGCCGATGCGGGTTGTGGGTGCGCCCGAAGAAGGCGTTATCGGTGGTCGCTCCCAGCGCCGCCTCGTGCATGTTGAGGAGGCCGAGAAGGACGGCGCCTGCGCTGCGGAGCCGGCGGGCGACTTCCGCGTCCCCGGGCGCGATCCGATCCCGGAATGCACCGATTCCCCCGGTTACCGGCCAGCCGGCCACATCGATATTGGCCTTGAGCCCGACGGGAACACCCTCGAGTGGGCGCGCCGACCCGTCTGCCAGCCGGCGGTCGCAGTCCGCGGCAGCTGCAAGTGCCTCTTCGGAAGCCACATGCGTGAAGGCGCAAAGGCCCGGATCGATGCGGGCGATGCGGTCGAGAAAGTGCCGCGTTGCAGCCTCGGCGCCGCCCTTCTTGCGGCGCAGCCGCTCAGCGAGGCCCAGGACGCCGAGCCGGTGCGCGTCTCCGGCAATCGTTGGCGGAACGTTCATGCCTTGGGCCGTTCGTCGATCAGGCGGATCGGCTTCTGGCGCACGTCGATCTGGGTCAGGGCCGCGGTCTCGCCCGGCGCGACCAGCGCGACCTCCACCTCAACGCCGAGACCCCTGCGCAGAAGCTCCGCCAGTTCCGGAACCGCCCGCTCGCCCGGGTCGCGATGCTCGATGGTCACCGTCATCCGGTCGGCGAGATCCGACCCGCGGCGCATGTGGCACACATATTCGCCGGTAAGCTCTGGCCGGTTCTCCAGAATGGCACCGATTGCGTGGGGGAAGACGTTGATTCCCTTCAGCTTCACCATGTTGTCGGAGCGGCCGAGGAAGCCGCGGATCCGCCGGAACACCAGGCCCGAAGCGGCGGAATCGGTGCGGAAGGCCGAGACATCATGGGTGTTGAAACGGATGCAGGGTGCCATGTCATCCTTGTAGAGGGTGGTCACCACCATGTCCCCCGTTTCGTCGTCCGAGACCGGCCGGCCCGT
>JBKBXK010000158.1:3922-5333 GCA_046314095.1 Thermaurantiacus sp.
GATCTCGAGGACATGCGCATCCTCCCACACGGTCAGGCCGTCGCGCTCGGGCCCCTCGCCCGCGATCGCGCCCGTATCTCCAACGCCATACCAGTCAAAGGCGCGCGCGCCGCCCCAGGCGGCCTCGGTCGCAGCGCGGTCCTCCGTGCCCAGGTGGCCGATGATCATCCGCACCGGGATATGCTCGCCCGGCACCAGCCCTGACGCGCGCGCGACCTCGGCCAGCTTGCGCACATAGTCGACGAAGCCGACGATCACGGTTGCGCCGAAATCGGCCATCAGCTGCACCTGTTGCGCCGAGCGGGTCTCGATGCCGGTGCCTGCCGAGAGGAAGATGCTGTTGGTGAAATGGGTATACGCCTCGCGGATATAGTGTCCGCCGTTGATCATGCCGTGACCATAGACGGAATGGACCACATCGTCGGGGCGCAAGCCCACCCAGCGTGCGTGGCGGGCCACCAGGAGATTGCCCACCTCCCGCCCCTTGGGGCCGAACAGCAGCACCTGCGGCTTGCCGGTCGTGCCGGAGGTGGTGTGGAGAATGACCGGCGGGCGGCCCGCCTTCCGCTGCACCATCTCTGCGCAAGAGAAATCGCCGAAGGGCGGGCTCTCGGCGATCGAGCGCATCACGTCAGACTTGTCGTAGGCCGGTATTCGGCTGAGATCCTCCAGGCTCCGGATGTCCCCCCTCTCCAGCCCGGCCGCGCTCCAGTGCCGGTGGTAGAAGGGTATGTCCCAGCCGCGCGCGACGAGTTTCAGGAACTGCCGGTTCTGGATCGCGAACAGTTCGTCCTTCGACATGGCGCGATAGCGGGCCACGAACGCCTCTCCGATCGGATAGTCGGCAAGCAGCGTCTTGTGGTCGAGCGCCTCGAAATAGCTTGGAAAGGTCATGCGTCGCGTCCGGCTAGATGGGCAGTGGGTCGGGCGAGAAGGTCGTCGACCGCGGGGGCATTGCGCGCGGCCGATAAAGACAGGGCGAAATCTATCTTGTCGCGGTGCCGTTCGGCCGACAGTGGCGCGTCTGTGCTGCCGAGCGTTGCAGGCACGTCGTGCGGCACGCCGTTCACCAGCACCCGTTGCGGCGAGAGCGCATTTGGGTCGGGATTGGCATCGGGCCGCACCGTCACCACGGCACCGATCTTGCGCAGCTCCACATCCGCAAAGCTCGTTGCCGTGAATCGGCGCGGATCGATGCGCCCCTCGGTGAGCATGAGGGCGGCGAGGAAGGGCAGGCACAGGCGGGCATAGGCAGGGGCCATGTCTGTGACCCAGGGCCGCCCGACCAGGCGATGCACCAGCATCGGCACCTCGGCCTCCACGCTGCGGATATCCGCGGCGCGGCGGCCTTCAAGCACGCCCAGAACGGCATGGCTCGCCCGGCCTGAGGGCCAGGGCTTCACACTGATAT
>JBKBXK010000159.1:0-5332 GCA_046314095.1 Thermaurantiacus sp.
TTCGCAGCCGAAACGCGCGAGGAACTCCTCTACGACAAGGACAAGCTGCTGCTGAACGGAGACCGCTGGGAGCGAGCAATCGCCGCGAACCTTGCGGCTGACGCACCCTACCGGTAAGCGCCTCCCACTTTTTGCAGCGCAACAGGGATTCGTTTTCGCCCGTGGTCCAGGCCCTGGTTTTCTATCTGCTTGCCTCTGTCGTCGTGGCCTCGGCCGTGATGGTGATCCTTGCCCGCAACCCGGTCCACTCGGTGCTGTGGCTGATCCTCGCCTTCTTCAACGCTGCGGGCATCATGATCTCGATGGGCGCCGAGTTCCTCGGCATGATTCTTGTGATCGTCTATGTCGGCGCGGTCGCGGTCCTGTTCCTGTTCGTGGTCATGATGCTCGACATCGATTTCGAGAAGCTGCGTGGCGGCTTCATGCGCAACCTGCCGCTCGGGCTCCTGATCGGCATCATCCTCGCGGTGGAGCTGGTCCTGATTGCCGGCGCCTGGCAGTTCGGCGGCTTCGTGCCCGACAGTTTCGATGCCCCCGTGGCGGCCGCGGCCGGGCTCACCAACACCCAGGCCATCGGCACCATCCTCTACACGGATTATGTCTTCATCTTTCAGTCGGCGGGCATCATCCTCCTGATCGCCATGATCGGCGCCATCGTGCTCACCCACCGGGAGCGCAAGGGCGTGCGCCGCCAGTCCGTTCGCGAACAGCAGGCGCGCTCGCCCGAAAACGCCGTCAGCCTTGCCCGGCCCAAGGTCGGCGCCGGCGTCGATACCGACGCAGGGGTCCGCTGATGGGCGCCATCGGCCTTGGCCACTATCTCACGCTCTCCGCGATCCTGTTCACGCTTGGCGTGCTCGGCATCTTTATCAACCGGCGCAACATCATCGTCATCCTGATGTCGGTCGAGCTCATGCTGCTCGCCGTCAATCTCAACTTCGTGGCCTTCTCGGTCGCGCTCGGAGACATGGTGGGCCAGGTCTTCGCCATGATCGTCCTGACTGTTGCCGCCGCCGAGGCAGCCATCGGCCTCGCCATTCTCGTCATCTACTTCCGCAACCGTGGCTCCATCGCGGTGGAAGATGCCAACATGATGCGCGGCTGATGCTCTCGCTTGTCGTCTTCCTGCCGCTCGTCGCCTTCCTCATGGCCGGCATCGGCAACCGCGTGATCGGCAACCTTGCGGCAAAGTCCGTCACCACCGGCGCGGTTTTCGTTTCCGCCATCCTCTCCTGGATGCTGTTCCTGCAACTGATGTCGGGCGCCATCCAGCCGGGCGACCAGCAGATCGCCGAATGGTTCCGCTCCGGCGACATGGTGGTCGCGTGGGCGCTCAAGTTCGACATGCTGACAGCGGTGATGCTGGTGGTCGTCACCTCCGTCTCGGCCCTCGTCCACCTCTACTCCTGGGGCTATATGGACGAGGATCCGGATCAGCCCCGCTTCTTCGCCTATCTCTCGCTCTTCACCTTCGCCATGCTGATGCTGGTGACGGCCGACAATCTGGTGCAGATGTTCTTCGGCTGGGAGGGCGTGGGCCTCGCGTCATATCTCCTCATCGGCTTCTGGTACCGAAAACCCGCGGCCTACAGGGCCGCCATCAAGGCCTTCCTGGTCAATCGGGTGGGCGATTTCGGGTACGCGCTCGGCATCTTCGGCCTGTTCCTCGTGTTCGGCACCATCGGCATCGACGAGATCCTCGCCCGCGTCTCGGATTTCGAGGGCGCCACCTTCCGCTTTCTTTCCTGGGACGTGGACATTATCACCACCCTGGCGCTCCTGCTGTTCGTTGGCGCCATGGGGAAGTCCGCCCAGCTTCCACTCCACACCTGGCTGCCGGATGCGATGGAGGGCCCCACGCCCGTGTCCGCCCTCATCCATGCCGCCACCATGGTAACCGCCGGCGTGTTCCTCGTCTGCCGCATGTCGCCCCTGTTCGAGGCCTCGGCCACCGCCTTGATGGTGGTGACGATCGTCGGCGCCGCCACCGCCTTCTTTGCCGCAACGGTCGCGCCCACCCAGTTCGATATCAAGCGGGTGATCGCCTATTCCACCTGCTCGCAGCTCGGCTACATGTTCTTCGCCGCCGGTGTGGGCGCCTATGGCGCGGCCATGTTCCACCTCTTCACCCACGCCTTCTTCAAGGCGCTCCTGTTCCTCGGCGCAGGCTCCGTCATCCACGCCATGCATCACGAGCAGGACATGCGCTTCTATGGCGGGCTCCGGCGCCATATTCCGATCACCTTCTGGACGATGCTGATCGGCACCATTGCCATCACCGGGGTCTGGTACACTGCCGGCTACTTCTCGAAAGACGCGATCCTGTTCTCGGCCTGGAACGCCGATACGCCGGTCGCGCGCGCCGCTTTCTGGGTCGGTATCGGCGTTGCCCTTCTCACCTCCTTCTATTCTTGGCGGCTGATGTTTCTTACCTTCTTCGGGGCGCCGCGCTGGTCGGGCAGCGAACATATCGCCCACGCCGTCCATCATGATGCGGCAGAAGGCCATCCCGCGCCCGCCACCGACGACACCACCGCCGGCTATCGACCTCACGAAAGCCCGTGGGTGATGCTGCTGCCGCTGCTGCTTCTGGCGCTCGGCGCGCTGTTCGCGGGCATCCTCTTCGAACACCAGTTCGTCGGCGGCGAAGAGGCCTTCTGGGCCGGCGCGCTGGTGCACGATGCCGCCTTCTTCGCGCAGCTCCACGATGTGCCCGGCTGGGTCCACTGGGCGCCGGCCATTGTCATGCTCGCGGGGCTGGGCCTCGCCTTCCGCATGTATGTCCGGCGCACCGACCTGCCGGAAAAGGTGGTCGCCGCCGCCCCGAGGCTGCACCGCTTCTTCTTCCGCAAATGGTATTTCGACGAGCTCTACGACGCGCTCTTCGTCCGCCCGGCGTTCTGGCTCGGCGGCCTCTTCTCCCGCACAGACAAGGAGGCCATCGACCGCGTGGGCGCCGATGGCATGAGCGAGGTGGTCGCAGGTGGCGCCACGCTCGCGAAGCGGTTCCAGACTGGATATCTCACCTCCTATGCCCTTGTCATGCTGATCGGCGTCGCTGCGCTTCTCGCCTGGTTCACGGTGCGCGGCTGATGCTGTCGGCGATGATCCTCCTGCCGCTGGTGGCGGCAATGGTGCTCCTGCTGCTGCCCGGAGACGAGGCCGCGCGTGCAACCCGCGCCCGCTGGATTGCGCTTGGCACCACGCTTGCCCTGTTCGTTGGCGGGCTTCTGCTCTGGTCCCGGTTCGACACGTCCACGGCGGCCTTCCAGTTTACCGAGCGGGCGGAGGTCTTCGGCGGCGTGTTCTCCTGGCACCTCGGCATCGATGGCATCAGCCTTGTGCTCATTCTCCTTTCGGTCTTCCTGATGCCCTTGTGCATCCTTGCAAGCTGGGCCAGCATCAAGGCCCGCGTGCCCGAATATATGGCGGCCTTTCTCGCCATGGAATCACTGATGATCGGCGTCTTTTCGGCGCTCGATATATTCCTCTTCTATATCTTCTTTGAGGGTGGCCTCATCCCGATGTATCTCATCATCGGTATCTGGGGCGGTGCGCGGCGCATCTACGCCAGCTACAAATTCTTCCTCTTCACGCTCCTTGGCTCGATCCTGATGCTGCTGGCCATGCTGTGGATGGCGCAGGATGCCGGCACCACCGATATCCCGGTGCTGATGGCGCATGATTTCGCGCCCCAGGTGCAGACGTGGCTGTGGCTCGCCTTTTTCGCCAGCTTCGCGGTCAAGATGCCGATGTGGCCGGTCCACACATGGCTGCCCGATGCCCATGTCGAGGCGCCGACCGCCGGCTCGATGATTCTCGCCGGCGTGCTCCTGAAGATGGGTGGCTACGGCTTCATCCGCTTCTCCCTGCCGATGTTCCCGCAGGCCTCGGTCGATCTCATGTGGCTGGTGTTCGCCCTCTCCGTGGTAGCAATGATCTACACCTCGCTGGTGGCACTGGCACAGCAGGACATGAAGAAGCTGATCGCCTATTCCTCGGTCGCCCACATGGCCTTTGTCACCGCCGGGCTGTTCGCCTTCAACACCCAGGGCATCGAGGGCGCGATGGTGGTGATGCTGAGCCACGGCATCGTGTCGGCCGCGCTCTTCTACTGCGTCGGCGTCATCTACGACCGGATGCACACCCGCGACATAGACCGCTACGGCGGCGTTGCCTCCAACATGCCGCGCTATGCCGTCTTCTTCATGCTGTTCACCATGGCCTCGGTCGCGCTTCCCGGCACCTCCGGCTTCGTCGGCGAGTTCCTCACGCTTGCCGGCATGTTCCGCACCAGCACCTGGCTGGCGCTCCTGATGACGACGGGCGTGGTGCTTGGCGCCACCTACATGCTCTGGCTCTATGCCCGCGTCGCGTTCGGAGACATCCGCAGCGACGACGTGCGGGCCATGCCCGATGTCCACCCGCGCGAGGTGGCGGTGCTCGCCCCGATGGCGCTGGTGGTGCTCTGGATCGGCATTGCCCCCGGCATGGTCATGGAGCCGTTGCGCGCGCCGGTCGCAAGCCTCATCGCCCGGCTGGAAACGGCGCAGCCGCCCGAAACCCCGGTCAATGTCCGGGTGATCGAGGCCATGCGCTCCATCGGAGGTGCGGGATGAGCCCCGAGCTTCTGCAATCGCTCGCCATCGGCGCACCGGAGATCATTCTCGCCGCCGGCGCCATGACGCTCCTTCTTGTTGGCACCTTCCGCGGAGACAAGTCGCTCGCCGGCGTTTCCTGGGGCGCCGTCATCCTGTTCGGCATCACCGCGCTCGCCATTGTCGACGACACGCCGGCGCGCGCGCTCGCGTGGAACGATCTCTATGTGGCGGATGGATTCTCCGCCTATCTCAAGGTGCTGATCCTGATCGGCGCCTCGGTGTCGGTGCTCTTGGCGCTGCCGCATCTGAAGCGGCTGGAATCCGCGCGCTTCGAATATCCGGTGCTGATCGTGCTGGCGACGCTCGGCATGTTCATCCTTGTGTCCGCCAACAATTTCCTGTCGCTCTATGTCGGGCTGGAGATGGTTGCGCTCGCGTCCTACGTCCTCGCCGCCTTTCACCGCAACGACATGCGCTCGAGCGAGGCCGGCCTCAAATATTTCGTCCTTGGCGCGCTCGCCTCCGGCCTCATCCTCTACGGCATCAGCTTCGTCTATGGTTTCACCGGCTCGACCGGCTTCGAAGCGGTCGCGGCTGCACTCCGAGTGGATCAGTCCACCGGCATCATCGCCGGCCTCGTGTTCATCTTCGCCGGGCTCGCCTTCAAGATCCTCAATGACAAGTACGGCACGCTGACCTTCGTGCGCGTCTACTCTGGCGTCCTGCGCTCA
>JBKBXK010000160.1:0-5288 GCA_046314095.1 Thermaurantiacus sp.
CGCGCTCCTGCAAGCAGCCGCTCCGGTGTCAGCCCAAAGCTTCTCAGGCAGCGGCGCTGCCGACCAGTGCCGCGACAGTGTCGTCCGGATCGAGCGAGAACTCGCGGTCTCCCAACCGCTGCAAGTCGAGCTCGACACGCTGCTCGAAGAGCTTTCCACGCGCATGGCGCCGTTCACGAACTGCCAGAACCGAACCATGCTCTTCGTCCCGGGGCATCCCGAAGCGGATGGCAGCGGCTGCATCGACCCTCGGCAGATGATCGGACCGCAAGGGCCGGCCGGAGTTGCGGGGCTAAACGGGAGGAGCGTCCAATGCTATCGCTGATTGCCCATGTGGTTCTGCTGACAACGTCCTGGCTCGCGCACGACGCCTTCGCGCAGGTCGCGACCGGCAGCAGCGGCGCTTGCGGCGGCGAAGCGCACCAGGCAGTGAACCAGATTGTTCAAGAGGTCATCAATTTGAGATCGCAGATAACACAGGCGCAACTGGCGCTGGCCGATATCGACGCAATGGAGCAATGCGCGGCAAGACAGATGGTCTGGGTTGCAGGCTATGTTACCGCCGACGCAGGCGGCTGCATCTCCGTTGAAGAGTTTCGTGGTCCGCCGGGAGATCGCGGCCCACAGGGAGAAGCAGGGGGGGACGCCACATGCCCATGAATGCGACGAATTTTATCATTGCGCCGGTCCTGTTCTCCACGAGTTTCCTGCTCTGCTTGCCAGCACTCGCGCAGCAGCTTAACCGCACCGGTGCTAATCAAAGCGGCACGAGCTGTCTTTGCCTAAAGGCTGTCCGGCACGGTGTGTCCACGAGCTGGGAACGGACTGAAGCACTGGTCGAGAGCCTCAGAGAGACGCAGGCGACCGAGGTCGGGGCCTGCGGCCGTTCCGGCGGGGTGTTCATGAACGGCGACACCTGCCTTCCGGTGGCTGCTCTTCAGGGACCGAAGGGGCCACCGGGAGATGAGGGACCGCGCGGCCGAGATGGCCAGATAGACTGGCTGTCGTTGGCCTCAGGTGGTGGAGGCGACGGTGGCGGGGGATTTGGGGTCGATGTCACTGGAAACGGCATTGGAGACTTCGCATCCTTCTCGGAGGCGAGCGCAGCGGGCTTCAACAACGGCACCGTAGTTGACAATTGCTGTTCGGGCGGAGGCGGCTTTGGCGGCAGCGGCGGTTCAGGCGGCGGGGGTGGCGGCGGTTTCGCTGCGGCCATCGGCGGCTTCTTCGGCGGCATAGCCGCCGCGTTCGGGTTTGGAGGCGACGGAGGCGGCGACGGAGGCGGCGCCAAGGTCATCTGCGGCGAGCTCTATCGGCAGGGGTATATCCCCCGCGCGGTCTATGTCGCTGACCTCCGCTATCATCAGCTTCATTCCAAGCCGGAGACCGTCCGCGCATATCATGCCTGGGCCGTTCCCTATGCCAGACTGATGCGGCGGTCGAAACTGGCCACATGGATCATCCGTCCTCTGGGTGTAATGTGGGCCTACCAGATGGCTTATGAGATGGGTGCCGTCGACAGAGCCCCGCGCCTTGGCAAGCCGATCACCTGCATTCTGACGGCACTCCATGAAATCATCGGTGCAGCGTTCTTCAGGGAAGCGGCATCGAACACCGGCGTGCCTCATGATCAGAGGCACGCGCGCGGGGCTCTGGCACTGCTGCCGGACTCGTTTTTCGTCGTCAGGGAGGAACGCCTCGCGTGATCAGACATGCTTTTTCGATGCTTCTTGCGAGTCTCCTGACGGGTGTGCACAGCGCGCAGGCGCAGCCGGTGGATGCGCGCGCAGCATCGCAGGCGTTCAATCACCTGACCAACCGCATGGAAGTACTTGAACGGAAGATGGATATGCTCGTTGATGGCTGGGATCTGATGTTGGGGTCAGCCGTGGTGGGCTTCAACGCCCAGCGGTGCCCGACAGGCTGGACACCGTTCGCGCGCTCGAACGCCTTGCTCGTGACCGGTCCGGACGGGTCGAACCAGTTACTCGAACTGAAGAACATTCCGTCCGCGGAATTGGGTGGCCGTAGCGGCGAAGCCACGGGTATCCCTGCTCAGAAGCTTCTGTTCTGCGTTCGCGCGGCGCCGGGACGAACCGGCTCCGGAAGGCCGAATCAATCGGGGCGCCCCCGGTAGAACGCCATCGAATATTTTGGTCGCGCACGCTTGAATTCTCGAACTTCAGCCCAACAATAGCTGGGCAGCAATCGAAACATCTGTCCGAACGGACAATCCCGTTCCAGAAACCGAAAGCGCGACTTTCGCGCAACTCCTGGCGTTTCGGGCTGCACGCAACCATGACCTCACACAAAGGGAACCGACGCAGCAATGCGATCGGCTGATATAGATGTTGCCAAAACCCGCGATCAGACTCGTCGCAACTGTCGTCTTCGCGACGATGCTCGTCAGCCCCCTCGGCGCGAAGACCGCCGATAGGAACTCCGGCACCGATGACGGTGTGCAGATCGTCGATCGACTCGTCATTCAAGGGAGTGAGAGTCTTTCGACGAACCCAAAAGGGGAGAAGCTGCGCTCGTCCGGGGGATATGTCGATATGGCAGCAAAGTCGCCATCAGTCGGCAAGGTCAAAGCCTCCGGGAAACCCAACCCTGCCGAGGCGATTAAAGGTCTCGACCCTTCGTGCTCGCTCGCGATGTCGAAGCCCGGCACGAAACCCGTGGATCAGCGGAAGACGGCCGCTTAGCACCTTCGACCCGACAAGCGGACGCGCCAGGAACCGGCGCTCGAGAACACCCCTGCAATCGCGGGGGTTTTCTTTTCGGCGAGCATCGGCAGGGTGCGGCGCCTGTATGGCGCGAGTGGTCATGGCGGTGTGATGGCCTGGATGCTCTCAAGCCCCGCCCGACGGTATGGCGCCCTGTCTCATCTCTGGCAAAGGAAAACACCCGCCCCTACCTGGGGCGGGCAGGCTATGGATCGTCCAATGCCCCCGGAAACAGGGCATATTGCGCTTATGTGCCTTGACGCCAATCGGCAGCTGACGCTTCCCGTGAAAGGCCACGAGGATGCGAGGCATGGAACCCCGCAACCGTGGTCTGACCATGATCAGCGCGTCTTCGATTACCCTCGCAGCGGGCTGGAATGCGCAGCCGGCTTCCCTTCTGTGACGGAATGGGCAATTCAGTCACAGAAATCAAGATCGAAAAATCCAGTTAATCCCAGAGTTTGCGAGCCATGCGGCGTTCTTCGGCGCCGACGGCATCGCCGTAGATAGCGGTGGTCGCCAGCTTGGCGTGACCGAGCCATTTCTGGAGCAGGGTGATCGGGATGCCGCGTTCGAGCGCAGCCACGCCGAAGCCGTGGCGCAAGCCCTTGGCCGTCGCATGCGGCCCACTGACACCCGCCGCCACCATGACCTCCTTCACGCGCCGATGCCCGGTCATCCGGTGCCACGGCCAGAGGCGCGCCGATGCACCACCATCCGGCGCACCTTGAGCGGCGCGCACACCATGCACACGGTCAAGTTCGGCGAGCACAGTCGGAGAGACGGGCACAGCGCGATGTACACCGGCACGGCGCTTTTTGAGGCTGCGGAAAACGATAACCCCGGCACGGTGGTCGATGTGATCGGCGGTCAGAGCAAGCGCCTCGGAGAGACGGCAGCCCGTTTCCTTCAGCACGAGGCAGAGGGTGTAAACCTCGGGAGCCTGTTTCGTCGCGGCCTTCATGAAAGCCCGTCGCTCGGCCTCGGTCAGGTACTTCCGGTGGCCGGCCGTGTCGAACAGGCTCCAGTCCATATCGCCTCGCGTCTGAAAGAAGGCCGTCCCTCCGTTGCCGTTTCTCCTTCCAGAATCGTAACGCAGGGCCGCCCGAGCCAGCGACACTATTGCCCATTCTGTCACTCACTCGGCCTGACGCCCTGTTGCAGAGAAACCACGATTTCTCTCCGACGCGGGTCGGTTGGCTTTTTCGACAACCCGCTTCGGGAGGACAGGATGTCAAGGAGTTGGTGGACACTTCCGTTGGTCGCGTTTCTTGGACTCACCGCCTGCAATGGCGGCGACAGGGTCGAGGTCAGAATTATCGGCAAAGAGAATTTGGGTGACGGACCGACCCGGACCTGCATGGTGAATGTGGAAATCACCAACCGGGGTTCCGCCATGTTGAGGACTTTCAACTACTGGCTTTCCTTCAACGACAACCGGAGCAATGTGCCGTGGCCTGGTCCGGTTACCAACATTCCTGCCGGCGGAAGCAAGACTAGCTTTGTTCAGTTCGTAGGTGTCCCCTGCGCGCAGGTTCCGGCCAGGCTGGAATTACGTGTACTGGAATGCGTCATGGGCGAGCGCGACTGCACGAACGCTGTATCGTTACGGTCGTGACGGACCGGGCAATGCACAGAGGCTGATTTTGAGCGAGAAAGAGGCGGCCGTCAGGCCGCCTCCTCCGTTTCAACGGCTTGCAGCCCGGCGAGGAAGTCGGTGGCCTTGGCGGCGGCGCTGGCGGCGGTGAAGATGGCCTTCTTGTCGGCCTTGAGCACCTTCAGCCAGTTGTCGATGTAGGCGGCGTGGTCGGGACGCGGGGTAAGCGTCACGCCCAGGTCGGCGCACAGGAACGCCGCGCCCAGCTCGGCCACGAGTTCTTCCATCGCATAGGCGTCGTCGCCGAAGCGCTTGCCGAACTGGCGATCGCAGCGGCGGTCGTGCCCCGTCCAGTGGGTCAGCTCGTGCAGGAGCGTGGCGTAGTAGCTCTCGGTCGCGGAGCTGGTCTCGGTGCCCAGGAAGCGTTCGCGCTCGGGCATCTGGATGATGTCGTCGGAAGGACGATAGAAGGCGCGGGTACCGCCGTGGCGGATGATGGCGCCGGTGCCGCCGACGAAGCGCTCGGCTGCGTCGATGACTTGCACGGGGTCCTTGGGCTCGGGGAGCGCGGGCGCCTCGTAACCGTCCACCTGGTCGGCGTTGAAGACCCAGCTCGCACGGGCCATCAGGCGCTTGCCGTGCTCGGCTTCGCCGGTGTCGTCGTTCCGCTCTTCCACGTCGAACTCCTTGTAGAAGACCACGAGGCTCGATTTCTCGCCCTTGCGGACCTGACAGCCGTTGGCCTGCCATTGGCGGTAGGTGCCCCAGGTGCCGGTGGTGAAGCCGCGGGCTTGGGCGGAGGCCCAGAGGCTGACGACGTTGATGCCGCGATAGGCTTTGGCGGTGTCGATGTTGACGGGGCGGTTCAGGCCCTCGCCGCTGCGGTGCCAGGGCATCTGCCAGTCGCCTGCGCCCGCCTCGATGGCGGCGATGATGTTGTTGGTGACCTGAGTGTAGACGTCGAT
>JBKBXK010000161.1:0-5204 GCA_046314095.1 Thermaurantiacus sp.
GGGCGATGTCGATGGCGGCCGGCGAATATGTCTCGGTCAGCTCGCAGGCGGACACAGAGGCGGCCGACCTCGCTCTTGAGAGGCGAGAGCTGGCCCGCAATCCCGAGGGCGAGCTCAGCGAACTCACACATATCTGGATCGGCCGGGGGCTTGCGCCCGATCTGGCGGCAGACGTGGCCCGGCAGCTGACTGCCCATGATGCGCTGGGCGCCCACGCCCGCGACGAGATCGGGCTGGCACCCAGGATGGCGGCCCGGCCTGTGCAGGCCGCCTTCACCTCGGCTGGGACCTTCGCCGCCGGGGCGCTGCTGCCGCTGCTGGCGGCCGTGCTCGCGCCGGGCACGCTGCTTCCAGCCGCGGTCGTCGGGGTATCGATGGTCGCGCTGGCGCTGCTGGGCGGCTTGGGCGCCTGGGCGGGCGGTGCGCCGATGCCGAGGGCGATCCTGCGGGTGAGCTTCTGGGGTGCGGTCGCCATGGCGGCGACGGGGCTCGCCGGGCAGCTGTTCGGCGCAATCGTCTGAAGCCCCAAGCCCCTGGAGAGCCGGATGGCACACGAGTTCGACTATTTCGTGATCGGCGCCGGCTCGGGCGGGGTGCGGTCGGCGCGCATTGCTGCTGGCCACGGCGCACGGGTGGCCATTGCCGAGGAGCACCAGGTTGGCGGCACCTGCGTGATCCGCGGCTGCGTGCCCAAGAAGCTGTTGGTTCTCGGTGCCCATTTCGCCGAGGATCTCGAGGACGCCCAGCGCTTCGGCTGGCATGTGGAAGGCCGCCGCTTCGACTGGCCGACGCTGAGAGACAATGTGCTCTCGGAGGTCGCGCGTCTGTCGGCCATCTACCAGAGCACACTCGACAGCCATGGCGTCGAGACCTTCCACGGCAGGGCGGAGATCGCTGGCGAAAACCGGGTGCGCGTGGGCGGCAGCGAGGTATCGGCCCGGCATGTGCTGATCGCCACGGGCGGGCGGCCGCTTCTGCCCGGGATTCCCGGTGCGGAGCTTGGAATCACGTCGAACGAGGTCTTCCATCTGGAACGACTGCCGGCGCGCGCCATTATCTGCGGCGGTGGCTATATCGCCAATGAGTTCGCCGGAATCTTCCACGAGCTCGGGGTCGAGGTGACGCAGATGGTGCGCTCGGGCGCGCTGCTGCGGGGCTGGGAGCCAGCGCTCGCCGAGCGGCTTCTCGCCATCTCCATTGCCAAGGGCATCCAGGTTCGCCTCAACACCGCACCGGTGCGGGTGGAGCGGGCAGGCAATGATGCGCTTCTCCTCCACTGCAACGACGGACGCACGATGGAAACCGACCTCCTGCTGTGGGCCATCGGCCGGGTGCCGAACTCCGACGGCCTCGGGCTCGAAGCGGTGGGGCTCGACCTGGGGCCGGGCGGCGCTGTCCCGGTCGATCGAGGAAGCCACACCGCGCTCCCCTGGCTGCACGCGGTCGGCGACGTGACGGACCGCATCCAGCTTACGCCCGTTGCGATCCGTGAAGGCCATGCGCTGGCAGACACGCTGTTCGGCGACACCTCATGGGAGGTGGACCACGACATGGTGCCCAGCGCGGTGTTCAGCCATCCGCCGCTGGCCTCCGTCGGCCTGACCGAAGGCGAGGCGAGGAATCGGCTTGGCAGCGTGCGCGTGTTCACTTCCGACTTCCGGCCGTTGAAGAATGTGCTCGCCGGCCGGGACGAACGCGCCCTCTACAAGCTGGTGGTGGATGCGGCGACCGACCGGGTGGTGGGAGCGCACATGATCGGGCCCGATTCGCCGGAGATCCTCCAGATGCTGGCCGTTGCAGTGAAGGCCGGGCTTGCGAAGGCGGATTTCGACCGCACCGTGGCGCTGCACCCGACCATGGCCGAAGAACTGGTGCTGATGCGCTAGCCGGGGCAAACCGCCACGGATAGTGCGCGCGTGGGGCGCTGCACTGTGGTATGCAGCGCCCAGCGGCGGGAGGCATCGCATGGCGACGGTGATCGAAAAGGGTGTCCGCAAGCTGGTTGGCGCCGGCGCGGTCCAACTGGCGGCCTTCAACCGTGCCCGGATGCGGCCGACCTCAAACCCCTATCTGCAAGGGATCCACCGGCCTGTCGAATATGAACTTACGATCGAAGACCTGCGGGTGGAAGGCCGAATCCCGCCCGAGCTCGATGGCCTCTATGTGCGCAACGGCCCGAACCCGCTGGGGCCGGAGCATGGACCGAGCCATCACTGGTTTCTGGGCGACGCGATGGTCCACGGTGTCCGCCTTTCGGGCGGCCGCGCGCTCTGGTACCGCAATCGCTGGGTACGCTCGAAAAAGGTGTCCGACGCGCTTGGCGAACCCGCTGCGCCCGGCCGACGCCACCCGCGAGCCGACACGGCCAACACGAACATCATCGGCATCGGCGGCCGCCTTTTCGCGATCGTCGAGGCAGGCGGCCATCCCGTCGAGCTTTCGCCAGACCTTGAGACCGTCGCGCACAACCCGTTCGACGGGACGCTCAGCCGGCCCTTTTCCGCCCATCCGCATCGCGACCCGGAGACGGGCCTGTTCCACGCCATCGCCTACGAGGGCGCACCGCAGGGCCGGGCGTTTCACATCGTCCTGGACCAGAATGCCCATGTGCTTCGTGAGGAGCCGATCGCGGTTTCGGATGGTCCGTCCATTCACGATTGCGCCATCACCCGCCGTCACGTGCTGGTGTTCGACCTGCCAGTGACATTCTCCATGGGCCGCGCCATCGCCGGCTTTCGCTTTCCCTACGGCTGGGATCCCGAACATGGCAGCCGGGTGGGCGTGCTCGGCCTCGATGCGCCCGGGGATAGCATTGGCTGGTGCGCACTTGCCGAGCCCGCCTATGTGTTTCATCCGGTCAACGCCTTTGAAACCGACGACGGGCGGATCTTGGCCGACGTGGTGGTTCACGACAGCATGTTCTCCCGCTCGACCATGGGCCCGGACAGCCAGCGGATCACGCTCGAACGCTGGACGGTCGACCCGGGCGCAGGAACCGTTGGGCGGCAGCTGGTCTCGGATGCCCCGCAGGAGTTCCCGCGTATTGACGAGCGGCGGACGGGGCGACCTTATCGGCATTGCTGGACGGCCGCAGTCGACATCGACGGCGCGGTCCTTGGGGAGACCGGCGACAGCCGCCTGTTCGCCCACGATCTCGAGACGGGAACGCGGACAACGCGCGATTTCGGCCTTGGGCGGATCGTCGGCGAGTTCGTGCATGTGCCGCATGGACCAGGCGAGCTTGACGCCTGGTTGATGGGCCTGGTGCTTGACCACGAAACCGGCTCCACCGAGCTTGTGATCCTTGATGCAGCCGATCTGGCGGGGCCCGCGGTCGCCACCGTCAGCATTCCGGCGCGCGTACCGCCGGGCTTCCACGGCAACTGGATCCCGGCCTGACTGGCTGCCGGGCCGCTTGCGCTGCGGCGCAGCGCCCCGCAAGCAGCACCACATGACACGGACGCATCCCCGTTGGGCGCCGGACAGCTGGCGCGAGGCCGAGGCGCGGCAGATGCCTGCATGGCCGGACCCGGCGCGGGCCGAGGCCGTCGAGGCGGACCTTCGCAGCTTTCCGCCGCTGGTTTTCGCGGGCGAGGCGCGGGATCTGAGGGCCCGGCTTGCCGACGCCGTGGCCGGCCGCGCGTTCCTGCTGCAGGGCGGTGATTGTGCGGAAAGCTTCGCCGAGTTCCACCCGAACACCATCCGCGACACGTTTCGCGTGCTGTTGCAGATGGCAGTGGTGCTGACCTTCGCAAGCAGGATGCCGGTCATCAAGGTGGGTCGAATGGCCGGCCAGTTCGCCAAGCCCCGCTCGTCCGACATGGAGGAGAATGGCGGTCGCAGCCTCCCCTCCTACCGCGGCGACATCGTCAACGACATCGCCTTCGATGATGCCGGCCGCGTGCCCGACCCGGAACGGCAGAAGCGCGCCTACATGCAGGCGGCGAGCACCCTCAACCTGCTGCGCGCCCTTGCCCACGGCGGCTACGCCAACCTGCACCAGGTCCATCGCTGGACGCTCGATTTCATGTCGCGTTCCCCGTGGGCCGAGCGCTACGCCGAGATCGCCAGCCGGATCGGAGAGGCGCTTGCGTTCATGGAGGCCTGTGGCGTCTCGCCAGAGACGGTTCCGCAACTGAAGGGTGTCGAGTTCTACACCAGCCACGAGGCCCTGCTGCTTGGCTATGAAAGCGCAATGACCCGCCAGGATTCGCTGACGGGCGAGTGGGTGGACACCTCGGCGCACATGCTCTGGATCGGGGACCGCACCCGCTTTCTGGGCTCGGCGCATGTCGAGTTTCTGCGCGGAGTGCTGAACCCGATCGGCATCAAGTGCGGCCCTTCGACCGACGCCGATGAGCTTTTGCGCATCCTCGACAACATCGACCCGGCGCGCGACCCCGGCCGGATTACCCTCATCACCCGCTTTGGCGCCGGAAAGGCCGAGGCGCACCTGCCGGCGATCGCGCGGGCCGTCGCCCGCGAAGGTCGCCCGGTGCTGTGGTCGTGCGATCCGATGCACGGCAATACGGTCAAGTCCGGTTCCGGCTTCAAGACCCGGCCCTTCGACCGGATCCTCGCCGAGGTGCGCGAGGTGTTTGCCATCCACCGTGCAGAGGGCAGCCACCTTGGCGGCATCCACATCGAGATGACGGGCCAGAACGTCACCGAGTGCACGGGCGGCGCGATGGCACTCACCGAAGAGCAGCTTGCCGACCGCTATCACACCCATTGCGACCCGCGGCTCAACGCCAGCCAGTCGCTCGAGCTGGCCTTCCTCCTGGCAGAAGAGCTTGCCGCCGAGCGCAAGCGGCTGGACGAGGCCGCCTGAGCCGATGGCCGGCGGCTGAGCCATGGCCGCCTGGACTGTTTTCGGCGCCGGACCGCTCGGCACCGGGGTAGCGGAAGCAGCGCTCGCGCGCGGCATTCCCGTCAGGATCGTCAGCTCCTCCGGGCACAATCCGCTGTTGGGCACGCAGGGCGTTGAAAGCTGAGCGGCGGACGCGATGGACGTGGACCACGCCATCGCGGCCGCAGAGGGCGCGCGTGTGGTGTTCCACTGCGCCAGCCGCCCCTACCAGCACTGGAAAGACGAGCTGCCGCGCATGAATACCGGCATTCTCGCAGCCGCGCGGGCCGCCGGCGCCCGGCTCGTTGTTGCCGACAATCTCTACATGTATGCGCAGACGCCGCTGCCGATCACC
>JBKBXK010000162.1:0-5178 GCA_046314095.1 Thermaurantiacus sp.
ATGAAGCGGGTGGTGCAGGCGCATCGCCTTCACCATGTGGTGGAATCGAAGGAGGGAACGGTTTCCTTCGGCTTCATCTGGGCGCCCGACATCCAGAAGCTGCACCGCCAGCTGGAGGAAAACCGCCGCGCCGGGATTGCCGTCATCCGCAAGAATCCGGTTGGCCGCGGGATGGCCGACGCGGCCTGACCTCCGCACCGGCTTCCGCCGAGCGGTCAGGCGAACAACCCAACTCATGCAAAGTCGGGCGTCCACAGTCCCTCGCGCGGCGGTGCTGCGCGTCCGGGGCTACGCGCGCGCATCAGCGCCTCCGGCGCGGCGAGAATGACCGCATAGAGCTTTTCCCGGCGGCGGGTGACGGTGCGGCCCTCGAGCGCCTTGGGGCCCATTTCGCGAACCTTGCGGCCGATGCCGCCATAGATGCGGCCGGCCGACAGCACCGCCCATGCCTGGCGACGGCCGAGCATCGGCACGCCGTGCGCCGCGGAGGCCTCGTAGGATTCGGCCAGCGCAACGAGGCGCGCCACCACCCGGTGAAGCGCTTCCCGGTTCGCGGGCGCCATGTAGGTGGAGGAGGTCAGTCCCTCCTCGGAAAGCCACGCATCGGGCAAGTAGCAGCGGCCGCGCGCGGCATCTTCCGCCACGTCGCGGGCGATATTGTTGAGCTGGAACGACATGCCAAGGTCAGAAGCGCGGGCAAGCGTCGCATGATCGCCGGCCGCCACGCCCATCACCAGCGCCATCATCACGCCCACGCAGCCGGCGACATGATAGCAGTAGGTGAGGAGATCCTCTTCCGTCGCGATGTGGCTCCCCTCCACGTCGATGCGAAAGCCCTCCAGCAGGTCCTGCGGATAGCGCCGCGGAATCTCGACGGCGCGCGCAACCAGCGCCAGCGCGTCGAAGGGCAGGTCACCCGAGAGCGTGCCCGACAGCGCCTTGTCGGTCGCGGCCTGCAACCGCGCCAGACGGACCGATGGCGGATCCTCGCTGGCCACGCTGCCCTGGCCGAGCTCCTGCCCGTCAATCACATCGTCGCAGTGCCGGCACCAGGCATAGAGCAAGGTCGCCCGCGCCCGCGTTTCCGGATCGAACAGGCGGCTGGCCAGGGCGAAGCTCTTCGAGCCCTTTGCGATTGCCTCCTCGGCCGCGGCAAGCACCTGGGGCGCGGTTTCGGCGACGGTGGTCATGCCGGCAGCTGCAACTCCATCACGCGAGCGCGGAGCGTGCGGAAACGCGCCAGGAGGACCGGGTGGACTGCGCCCATGGCGTCTACCACCTCGCCTGCCCAGGCGAAATAAGCCTCCTTGCGGGCAACGGGCCAGTCGGCAGGTGGGCTCTCGAGAATGTCGGTGAGGTTGGAGATCTTATCGGCCAGTTTGAGCAGGCACGCCTCGTGGGAGAGATGGGGGACCTTCTCCACCTGTCGGCGCTTGCGCTCGGCTTTCGGCAGACTCGTGTCATCCGTTACCTCGGCAACGATTGCGGCAACCCGCGGGCCGAACAAGGCCTCCAGGGTCTCCGGCGCCACGCCGCAATCCTCGACAACATCATGGAGCGCGGCCGCCGCCAGCAACTCCGGATCCCGCACGCCACCCTCTTCCGCAAGCACCCGCATCAGCCCCAGCGGATGATTGATATAAGGTGTTTCACCATCCTTGCGCCGCTGCGTGCGGTGCTGGGCAGCAGCGAACTCTGCCGCTCGGATCACCAGCAGCAGGCCATCCTCCCTTGAATCGTTCATCGTCGTTACCTCTTCACTCCGCTGCAAGCGCGGGGCCGGCGTTGGAGGGCCAATCCGCTGCATGTGGCTGCGGCTGGGAGAGGCCGAGATCGCCAAGCACCAGCTTTGCGGTTGCCTTGGCGGAGCCGACCACGCCCGGAATGCCCGCGCCCGGGTGGGTGCCGGCGCCCACGAAATAGAGGTTCGGAAGCGCGCCGTCCCGGTTGTGGGTGCGGAAATAGGCGGACTGCCACAGCACCGGCTCCAGGCTGAAGGCGGAGCCGAGATGGGCGTTCAGTTCCGTCTTGAAATTGGCCGGCGTGAAGTGCCGCTGCGTCACGAGGTTTTCCCGAAGGCCGGGGATGAGGCGCGCCTCGAGATAGTCCAGGATGCGGTCGGCATAGGCTGGCGCAATCGCGTCCCAATCAGCGGCATACTTGCCGAGATGGGGCACCGGAGAGAGGACGTAGAAGGCCGAGCAGCCTTCAGGCGCCATGGCCGGGTCCGTTGCCGTGGGGTGGTGGAGATAGAGCGAGAAATCGTCCGCCAGCACGCCATTCGAATAAATGTCTTTCAGAAGCTCGCGATAGCGCGGCCCGAACAGGATCGTGTGGTGGCGGACATCGGGATAGGTGCCGCGCAACCCGAAATAGGTCACGAACAGCGAGGGCGAGAAGCTCCTGAGCTTCATCATGGTCGCCATGCGCCGGCCGCGCGGATGATCTCCGAGCAGTTCCTGATAGGTGTGGACGACATCGCCGTTGGAGGCGACGAGATCGGCTGCGAGGCGACGGCCATCGGCAAGCTCCACGCCCGTTACCCGCGCGTCGGTTGCAGCGATGCGCGCAACGGGGGTGCCGATGATGGTCTTGCCTCCCAGATCCTCGAACAGGCGGACCAGCCCGCGCACCAGCGCGTGCGTGCCGCCGCGCGGAAACCACACGCCCCATTTCTTTTCGAGCGCATGGATGAGCGCATAGACCGACGAGGTGTGGAAGGGATTGCCGCCGACGAGGAGCGTGTGGAACGACAGCGCCTCGCGCAGCTGCGGATCCCGGATGAAGCGGGAGACGATGCCATAGACGGAGCGGAACGCCTCGTGCCGAAGCAGTTGCGGGGCCGCCTGCAGCATGGAGCGGAAATCGACGAACGCCTCGGTCCCGAGCTTCAGATAACCCTCGCGAAACACGCTTTCGGAGAACTCGTAGAAGCGCTGATAGCCGCGGACGTCGTTCGGGCTCTTGGCACCGATCTGCGCGAACAGCTCGTCATCGTCGTTGGAATAGTCGAAGACGAAGCCATCCTCCCACATCAGCCGGTAGAACGGGGCGACAGGCATCAGCTCGACATAGTCGGCAAGTTTCCGGCCGGAGAGGGCGAACAGCTCTTCCAGGCAGGAGGGATCGGTGATGACAGTGGGCCCGGCGTCGAAGACGAAACCCTCGTCCTCGAACACATAGGCGCGGCCACCCGGCTTGTCCCGCGCCTCGACGAGCGTGGTGTCGATACCGGCGGACTGCAGGCGCACGGCGAGCGCAAGCCCGCCGAAGCCGCTGCCGATCACGATGGCGCTTCTTGTGCTTGGAAGTTCGGTCATTGAGGTTCAGGCCCTGACAAGCGCCGCTACGGCACGCGAGATCGGCACGGGGGGTTTGCCGGACAGGATCCGCACCTTGTCGGCAAAGGTTGTGCCACCCGCGTAGAACCGGCCGACCAGCGGAGCGTCAAGGCGGTTGAAATGCTGCAGGACCCGCCAGCGCTGCGCCGGCTCCGCAGCGTGGAACAGCATCTTGTTGAGAAGCCGATAGAATCGCCGACTATCCCAGGCGGCGAGCGCATAGGTTCTTACCGCGCGGTCGATTGCCGCGCCAGAAAGATCCGGCAGCTTCGCGATGTGCAGCGCGAGGCGCACCGCATCGGGGAAGCTGTAGCCGGTGACCGGGTGAAACAGGCCGGCGGCAAGGCCGACCGGCGGAACGCCGCGGGGAAACCCGGCAAGATGGCGACCGATGTCGCCACCGATGGCAATCGGCAGGACGCCATGTTCGTCGCGAACGACACGCGTCACCTCCCAGCCCTGGGCCGTTGCATAGGCGCGGACGCGCCCCTCCAGACCCGCCCGGTCGAGCGCCGGGCCATCGGCATAATAGGTGTCCTCGATAAGCACCCGCGTCTCGCCGAAAGGCAGCGAATAGACGAAGCGATAGCCGTCGTGCTGGTCGACGGTGGCGTCCATGATGATGGGCCCGGGCAGCCCGTGCGGACGGGCAAGCTCCACTTCCAGCCCAACAAACTTCTGGAATCCGAGCCTGAGCGCCGGGGTCTGCCGCTGGCCCCGCGCATCGAGCACGGCGTGCGCCGTCACCACGCGCTGGTCGGCAAGCGTCAGGCTCCCCGGCTCCACGGAGACCACTGGCGCGCCGAGCAGACGCCCTTCCGGAGGCAGGATTTCCATCAGCGACGCATGCAGCCGGTCAGACGTGGCCGATTGATAGCCAAGCGCGATTTCCCGTGCGTAGGCGGGAAAGCGCAGCAAATGCACGGGCCAGCGGTGCGCGATCAGCGGCGCCGCAAGCGCTGCGCCTTCGGCATCGAGATCGCTTTCAAACGAGGACCATGTGTGGTTCCCCCCGAAGCTCTCGCCCGCCTCGACGATGGCGACGCGAAGCTCTGGCCGGTATTTGCGCAGCGCAAGCGCGATCAGGCCGGCAGACAGGCCTCCGCCGGCAATCAACAGATCATGGTCGGTGCGCGACACCGTGCCGGCTCTAGCTTGGCCAGGTCGCTGTGGCTAGGGAGCGACCATGACTGCTGAGACCGGCCTTCTTGCAACCATGGCAGCCATGACGCTGATCGTCGCCGTGCGCTATCTGGCCGTCTCTGGCCTGTTTGCCTGGGCCGCGGCACGGGTGCGCCCCTCGGTCTATGCCCCCACCGAGCCGGGGAAGCGCGCGCGGCTCCACGCCCAGATCCGGCGCGAGATACTCTGGTCGCTTGCGAGCGCCGCCATCTATGGCATCCCCGCGGGCCTCGCGCTCTGGGCATGGACGGCCCATGGCGCGACGCGAATCTACGCGGGGGCGGAATGGCCTCTCTGGTGGATACCCGTTTCGGTCGCGCTCTATCTTTTCATCCACGACGCATGGTTCTTCTGGACGCACCGGGCGATGCATCACTGGCCCTGGCTGTTCCGCAAGGTCCACGCCGTTCACCACGAAAGCCGACCGCCGACGGCTTTTGCCGCAATGGCCTTTCATCCGTGGGAAGCCCTTTCAGCCGCCTGGCTGATCCCCGCCCTCACCTTCCTGATCCCGATCCACTGGGGCGCGCTGATGGCTGTGCTTCTGATCGCCACCTTCTTCGGCGTCACCAATCACATGGGTTGGGAGATCTTCCCGCGCCGCTGGGTCGAAGGCTGGTTTGGCCGGCACGTGATCACGGCATCGCATCATTCG
>JBKBXK010000163.1:0-5165 GCA_046314095.1 Thermaurantiacus sp.
TCCTTCAGCTTGAGCGCACCTTCAAGGGCCAGCGGAAAATCGACTCCCCGGCCGAGGTAGAGAACGTCGCGGGCCTCGGCGACACGCGCCGCCACCGCTTCCATCTGCGGCTCGATGGCCAGCGCTGCGTTGAGCGCAGCCGGCACCTCTGCGAGATGGCGTACGACCTCCCGCTCGTCCTCGGCTGACAGCGACCCGTGCGCCCGGGCGAGATTGGCACAGAGCGCCGCCATCACCGCAAGCTGGCAGGTGAACGCCTTGGTGGAGGCCACGCCGATTTCCGGGCCGGCATGTGTCGGGAGCAGCAGGTCCACCTCGCGGGCCATGGTGGAGGTGGGCACGTTGATGATGCCCGCCGTCGTGACGCCTTCGGCCTTCATGTGGCGGAGCGCGGCAAGCGTATCCGCCGTCTCGCCGGATTGGGAGATCACCACACCAAGCGTCCCCGGGAGCAGGACCGGTTCACGATAGCGGAACTCGGAGGCCACATCGACTTCGACCGGGATCCGCGCGAAGCGCTCGATCCAGTATTTTCCGATCATCGCCACATAGGCGGAAGTGCCGCAGGCAACGATGGTGACACGCCCGATGCCCGCGAGATCGAACTCCGGCACCGGCAGCGAGACCTCACCGGCGATCGGCTTCAGATAGGACTGCAGGGTCTGTGCCACGACCACCGGCTGCTCGTGAATCTCCTTCAGCATAAAGTGGCGGTAGTTGCCCTTCTCGATCTGTGCGGCCGAGACGCCTGAGCGCTCGACCGGACGGGAGACCCGGCGATTGGCGGCGTCGAATGTCGCGATCGAGCCGCGGCGGAGCACCACCCAGTCACCCTCTGCAAGGTGCGTCACCTTCTGGGTCAGACCGGCGAGCGCAAGCGCGTCGGAACCGAGGAAGAGCTCGCCTTCGGTCGGCCCCTCGCCATGGCCCACCGTGAGCGGCGCGCCCAGCCGCGCGCCGATGAGCATGTCCGGATCGTTGCGGAAAAGAAGCACCATCGCGAACGCCCCGTGGAGCTGCGGCAGCGTCTCTGCGACTGCCGCCTCCGGCGACAGGCCACGCTCAAGCGCCTGGGCAACAAGGTGACCGATAACCTCCGTGTCGGTCTCGCTTTCGAACCGTCGACCCTCGGCGACAAGCCTGTCGCGCAGCGGCTTGAAGTTCTCGATGATGCCATTGTGAACGACCGCAACATCGCCGACGATGTGCGGGTGGGCATTGTCCTCGGTCGGTGCACCGTGGGTGGCCCAGCGTGTGTGGGCGATGCCGGTGTGCCCGGGCAGGGGCTCGGCTGCAAGGCGCACGACCAGCTTCTCAAGCTTGCCTTCCGCGCGGCGCCGGGCGAACGCACCATCGATTATCGTGCAGACCCCGGCGGAGTCATAGCCGCGATACTCAAGGCGCCGCAGACCGCCGACGAGCGCGTCGGCAACGTCGGCATTGCCGAGTATTCCGATGATTCCGCACATCAGCTGACCCCCGCCTTTCGCGCCTGCATCAGGGCGCGAAATCGCGCCGCCCAGCCGGAACGCTGTTCCTGCCGCCCACGCGCAATCGCGAGCGCATCCGGGGCCACATCGCGCACCACCACGCTTCCAGCGCCGACGATCGCGCCCGCCCCCACCGAAACCGGGGCAACGAGCGCACTGTTGGATCCGATGAACGCTCCGGCGCCGATCTCCGTCCGATACTTGCCAAACCCGTCATAGTTGCAGGTAATCGTGCCCGCGCCGATGTTGGCGCCTCCGCCAATGTCCGCGTCTCCCAGATAGCTGAGATGGTTGGCCTTTGCGCCGGGGCCGAGCCGGGTCTTCTTGGTTTCCACGAAATTCCCCACCCGTGCGCCTGCCTCGAGCACGGTTCCGGGCCGAAGGCGCGCATACGGCCCCACCTCGCAGCCCGCGCCGACGGCTGCGCCCTCCAGATGTGAGTGGCTGCGGATCCGCGCGCCTTCGGCCACCGTGACGCCGGGGCCGAACACCACATAGGGTTCCACAACCACGTCGGCGGCAAGGTGCGTGTCGTGAGCAAGAAACACCGTTTCCGGGGCGACCAGGCTGACACCGAGAGCCATGGCCTCGGCGCGTGCGCGGTCCTGGAAGGCGGCTTCCGCGGCCGCAAGCTCGGCCCGGCTGTTCACACCGAGAAGTTCCGCTTCCTCCGCTTCGACCACGGCCACGGCCAGCCCATCGCCACGTGCCAGATTCACAATGTCCGGGAGATAATATTCGCCGGCTGCGTTGGCGTTGCCGGTGCGGGCGAGAAGCGGCCAGAGACGACTGGCGCTGATCGCGAGCGGTCCGGCGTTGCACAGCGGTGCGGCGAGCTCCTCGGACGTTGCATCCTTCGCCTCCACCATGCGGAGCACCTCGCCCTCTGCGGTTGCGATGATGCGACCGTAGGCCCCGGGCTCGGCAGGCCGGAAGCCAAGCGCTGCAAGTGCGGCACCGGCCTCGAGCCGGGCGAGAAGCGCGCGCATGGTTTCCGGCCCGATGAACGGCGCATCGCCGAACAGGATTAGGACATGCCCCGCGAAGCCTGCGAGCGCGGCCTCCGCCTGCATCACCGCGTGGCCAGTGCCCAGCTGCGGCTCCTGCCGAACGATCTCCACGCCGCGACTGGAAAGGGCTGAAGCGACCTGCTCGCCACGGTCTCCCACGACGACCAGCGTTCGCGCTGGTCGCAGCTCGGCGATGCGGTCGAGCAGATGCGCCAGCATCGGCTTGCCGGCGATGGGGTGCAGCACCTTGTGCAGCGCCGAGCGCATCCGCGTGCCCTTGCCTGCGGCGAGAATGATGACGGCGAGGGACGGGGATTTCATGCCCGCGCGCCCCTGCCACAGCGGGGCGCATGAGAAAAGTCGCGCAGCTTTCGCTCAGCGACAAATCCGGCCACAGGGCGGCGATGGCCAGCCGCACAATCGTGTTCGATCTCGACGGCACCCTTGTCGATACCGCTGAGGATCTCGCTGCCAGCCTCAACCACGCGCTTGGCGCCCTTGGTCGGCCGCCGATCGACCCGGCATCGGTCCGGCCGATGGTGGGGCAGGGCGCCCGGGCGCTGCTGCAGAAGGGGCTTGCCGCGACCGGTGCCGCCTCGCCGGCCCTGGTGGAACGAGGAGTGGAGCCGTTCCTCGATTTCTACGCGGCCAACATCGCCGTTTGGAGCCGGCCCTACCCCCTTGTCGAAGAAGTGCTCGAGCGGCTCGCCGCGCGCGGAGATCGGCTCGCGATCTGCACCAACAAGCCGGCTGCGCTTTCCGCTGCACTCATCGACGCGCTCGGCTGGACCGGTCGGTTCGCGGCCCTGCTTGGCGCCGACTCGCTTCCGGTGCGCAAACCCGATCCAGCCCATCTCCTGCGGACAATCGAGGCCGCCGGAGGCACGTGGGAGGATGCGCTGTTCGTAGGCGATTCAATCACCGATGCGAAAGCCGCCGAAGCCGCCCGGGTGCCGCTGGTTCTGGTGCGACATGGTTATTCGACCATACCCGTCGATACCTTGCCTGCGCAGGCTGTGATCGACGGGTTCCACCAGCTGGAAGATGCGCTGGCTCAGGTTCAAGCGATGTTCAACCCGGACTCGCGATGAGCATCGGCATGATCAGGCTGTTCCTCCCCCTGGCCGCGGCTGTTGCATTCGTTGCCGGCCCAGCGGCAGCTCGCACAACCACGCTCGCCGAGGTGCAGGCGGCGCTCACAGCGACCCGCACCATGACGGCCGACTTCACCCAGGTTGCCGGCAACGGCGCCTCGACTAGCGGACGCATGACTGTCCGCCGCCCCGGCCAGGCCCGCTTCGAGTATGGACCCGAGTCGCGCATCCTGGTCGTGGCAGATGGCAGCACGCTCAGCTTCGTTGATTATCGGGTCAACCAGGTCTCGCAATGGCCGATTCGCCAGACGCCTCTCGGTGTCCTGCTCGACCCTTCCGCCGATCTTGCGCGGATCGCCCGCGTCCTGCCGGACTCCGAGTCGCCGTTGCCGGGAACCATCGCAGTGCTTGCGAAGGATCCGGATCGGCCCGATTTCGGCCGGATCACATTCTTTCTCCAGCGGCGGGGGGATGCTCCGGGCGGCCTGATGCTGACCGGGTGGCGGGTGGTGGACGCGCAGAACAACCTGACATCGGTAAGCCTCCAGAATGTCAGGTGGAATGTCGATGTCTCGCGGACCAGCTTTGCCTTCCAGGACCCGCGCCGCCGTCCGGGCCCGGCTGGCCGGCCTCGCTGAGCCTGACGTGGCGCGGCCGGGCGCGCGCAAAAGCAGAGAGCGGCTGGCACTGTTCATGCTTGTGCAAGCTCTCCACGCGTAATAGCATTGTCACGACGCCGCGCTGCCGGGATTTTGCCCCCTGTTGCCCGGCCCGGCGTCGGATTGCGTGACGAACGCATGACCCCGGCCCCCGCTCCATGCCCCCGGAGCGGGGGCCAAATCATTCCACGCTAGAGGACACTCGGCCGGCGCGTGTCCGTGAGCATTGGGCGGTCTCCGTTGCGGAAGGCGGCACCAGGCGCCCTGACTTGCATCGGCGGGCATGTCGGCACAGATGCGGGGCATGAATGTCCCGTCCCGGCCCCTCCGGATTGCAAGCTGGAACATCAACAGCATCCGGGCGCGCGGCCATCTGGTCGCCCAGCTACTCGAAGCGCATGCTGTCGATATCCTCTGCCTGCAGGAGACGAAGTGCGCCAACCCGGAGTTCCCGCGCGCTGCACTGGAGGCCGCAGGGTTTCGGCACATTCTTGTGAACGGTCAGCGCATGCATCATGGCGTGGCGATCGCCTCAAGGGTGCCGTTGCGGCCGGAGCCTGTGCAGGACTGGCAGGCCAATGGCGAGGCACGGCATCTGGCCGCCCGCCTTCCGGACGGCACGCTTCTGCACAATGTCTATGTGCCGGCCGGCGGAGACATTCCCGACCGCGCGCAAAATCCGAAGTTTGGCCAGAAGCTCGATTTTCTTGCCCGCATGACCGACTGGTCGGGAGGCCTCGCCGAACCGGCGATCCTTGTTGGCGATCTCAACATCGCGCCACTTCCCGAGGATGTGTGGAATCACAAGGCGCTTCTCGATGTCGTCAGCCACACGCCGATCGAGGTCGCGGCACTCGCCGCTTTGCAGGAAAGCCATGGCTGGGTCGATCTCGGGCGCCATTTCGTCCCTGC
>JBKBXK010000164.1:0-5151 GCA_046314095.1 Thermaurantiacus sp.
GGCTGGCTGTCCAGCTGATCGAGACCATGGGCTCGCTCCCCCGCGCCAGCGTCGAGCCCCTTCTCGGCAGCCTCACCCGTGAGGACCGGCGCCGGTTGGCACAAGCCGGTGTGCGGCTCGGGGTCGTGCATGTGTTTGTGGCGCCAGCCCTCCGCCCGGAGGCAACCCGCTGGCGGCTGGCGCTCTGGGGCGTGTTCAATCGCATCGAGGGGATGCCCCCGCCGCCGCGCGCCGGCCGGGTCTCGATTCGTCCGGAGCCGGATGCGCCACCCGGCTATCATGCGGTCGCCGGTTTCTGGTCGGTCGCCGGCATCGCTGTTCGGGTGGATATGGTCGATCGCATCGCCCGCGCCGTGCATGCCCAGCGCCTTTCGGAACGTGCCGGAAGCGGCGCTATCGCCCCGGATCCGAATCTGGCTGCCAGCCTCGGTTTGGGAAACCGGCAGTTCGTGGCCCTCATGCGGGCTCTCGGCTTCCGGACCGCCACCACCGCCATGGGCCAGGCCGGGTTCGCCTTCACCGCGCCTCGCACGCGCGGCCGTCGTCGCGGGCGGAGCAACCCTCAGGATCCGCCCGCCACAAGCCCTTTCGCTTCGCTTCAGCAACTGTTGGGAGACTGACACTTGGTCCACGGCCCCGCGCTCCGCCTCGACAAATGGCTCTGGTATGCCCGCCTCGCGCGCAGCCGGAGCGCCGCGCAGGCCCTTTGCGAGAGCCGCCGGCTCAGGCTCGACGGGCGGGTGATCGACCGGAGTTGCGCACGGGTTCGGCCGGGAAGCGTGATCGCGTTCGCAGAGGGGGATCGCGTGATCGTCGTGCGTGTCGAGGGCATTCCAGATCGCCGTGGCCCGTTTGTCGAAGCGCAGACCTTCTACACGGCACTGCTTCCTGCCCGCGCGGACACCCCGGCACGCGAATCTGCCCGCGCCTGGGAGGACGCACTGCCGCAGCCCGCCTGAGCGACGGCGCCGGCGAAATCGGGGCTTCACAACTGCGTATCCGCACTCCATTGACCTGCCCGCGCGCCCGACCTAGAGGCGCCGATATCGGAGTGAATTGGTAGGATTTCAGCCCATGACCTATGTCGTCACCGAAGCCTGCATCAAGTGCAAATACATGGATTGCGTGGAGGTCTGCCCCGTGGACTGCTTCTACGAGGGCGAGGTGATGCTGGTCATCAATCCCAATGAGTGCATCGACTGCGGGGTTTGCGAGCCGGAATGCCCGGCCGAAGCCATCGTGCCAGACACCGAACCGGGCCTCGAGAAGTGGATGGAGCTGAACGCAGCATATTCCGCCGAGTGGCCGAATATCACGGTGAAGGGCGAAACCCCCGACGACGCGGATGCGTTCAAGGGCGTCGACGGCAAGTTTGAGAAATATTTCAAGCCGGAGCCGGGCACAGGAAGCTGAGGGCAGCGGCGGGCGCAGGCGCATCGGGCATGCCGATTGAACTTGCCACGGGCCTTCCGCCCGCTTCAGACGCCCTTGACCGGCTGGCAGCGGCCGCTGGCGGACCCCTGCCGCCCGGCTACCTCGACTTCGTCGCGCGCCACGACGGCGCGGAGCCGGCTGCCAACATCATCCATTTCGAGGACGACTTCGGCGCGCAGGCGTCAGGTGTCCGTCGGTTCGTTTCGGTTGCCGAGGCGCCAGAGCTGATGCGCGCCATCGAAGGCTGGCCCAAGGGCTTCATCCCCCTGGCCGAAGATGATTGCGGCAATCACTTCGCCATGTCGGCAGCAACGGGCGCCGTCCATTTCCGGGACCATGAGGTGGACGGGCCACCGACACACCTCGCGCCAGACATCTGGTCCTTCCTCGGCCTCCTCCTCCCCTTCGATGAGAACAGGGTGCAGGTTGCCCCAGAGGATGTGATCTCCGTCTGGGTCCATCCGGACTTCGAGAAGCTGACGGGCATGAAGCCGCGCAAAGCCTGAGCCAACACGCAACAGGTCGGCAGTTCAGTCGATCCCGAGCGCCCGCTTCACCTCGCGCCAGTCCACCAGCTTCACATTCTGTTGCCGCTCGTCGCTGCCGCACACGTCCGCGCTCGGGTCTTCCGCCCCCGGCCCGTCGCACGTGTCGTGCATGGCGATCGCCCCTTCGGGAAACGGGCCGATCGGGCCAGACCAGGCGTCCACGCCATCGGTGTCCGTCACCGGGTCGATGGCCCCGCCGGCCACCCGAAACCGGCCCTGAAACACATAGTCGGCGCCATCGATGCGCCAGACCGGAAATGTGCTGTCACCCTGGCTGGAAGCAATCAGAAAACGCCGCCCCCCGTCGCGCATGATGGTGAGGCCTTCCACATCGGCCACCAGGATCCGGCCATCGACCGGCGCCACACGCACCGGCGGGTCGGACGGGCGCTGGAGATCGAAGCGCCAGATCGCCACATCCTCCTCGCCCACATAGAGCAGCCGCCGCTCGTCGTCGAACACGCAGCCCTCGGTCTGCGACCCGACCTTCATCTCGTGAATCTGCGCCGCCTGCGGCTGTCCGCCCCGGTCCGCAATCTCCCACACCTGGATGGTGCCATCCTTGTTGTTGACCGAAGCCAGCATCCGCCCGTCGACCCGGCCGAGACACGAGCCATAGGGCTCGCCGAAACTCTCCGGCGTCTTGATGAAACCGTAGGGGCTCACCTCGAGACTGCCGGGGTCCAGCAGCCAGCTCATCAGGCCGAAGCGCTCGCGCTCCCCTCCGACCACCAGCACCATGTCCCGGCCGCCAACCGAGAAGCCGTCGCGCACGTCCACATTGTTGATCGGTCCGGCCGCGAGGAACTGCCGCTTGGCGCCGTCGATCCCGTGCACATAGAGGCCCTCGCTCTTGTCGGTGACGAAGATGAGCGCGCGCGAGGGATCGCGCGGGTCGGCCCACAAGGCCGGGTCGTCGGCATCGACAAACGGGTTGCGCGTGACGATGGTCTCGACCGCAGCCGGGACAGCCACTGCCTCCACGCCTGCCTCGCGGCCCGTCTCGGGCGCGCCCGCCTGCTGACAGGCCGCAACCACGAGCGCGAGAAGGGGCAAGGTCTTGCGCATCAGCGTCTCCGCACCGTGCAGGGCAGGCCGTCCGCATTGAGATCCGCCTCGCCCGGCCCAGAACAGCGACGCGCCGGCGGCAGGCCCCGCATCTGTTCGACGAGGCGATTGCTGCCATTCCTCTGCCGCATGAGGTCGAAGGAGTCGTAAAGCTCGCCGGTGGCAAGATGGGCGCGCACCGAAAGACGGTCTGGCGAAGCGTCGACAATCTGGAACAGGCGTGTGTCCTCAGCGACCCGGTCGGCCTGCCCGAGCGACCGGTCGTGCAGCTCATACATTTTCGAGCCCGTTACGGAGATGAGATAGACCGGGCCCTGCGCGGCGCCCCTCGCCCGGGCACGCACACCGGCATCGCGCCCGTCCGGGGACGTCAGGCGATGGTAGCAGTGGTCATGCCCCTGCAACACCAGATCGACACGGTGTCGCTCGAACAGCGGTCGCCAGGCCGGCCCGATGTCGCGCGTGTCCTCTGCCCGCGAGCAGGTGAAGATCGGCTGGTGCATCACCACCACCGTCCAATCGAGTTTCGGCCGCTTCAACTGCTCTTCCAGCCAGCGGGTCTGCGCGTCCAGCGTGCCGAGATCGAGGGCCGAGGTGCCGTCGAGCACAATGAACCGAACCCCCTGCCAGTCAACCACCTTGGTCGTGGTTTCAACACCTTCGGCTCCGTTGCCGGGGAAGGGGAAGGTCAGCGCCCAATGCCCGCCGAGCCGGCGCGACCCGCTTCCATCCGGCAATCGCGCATCGACATATTCGTGATTTCCGACAGCGGCCAGTTGCGGGATGCTGGCCAGCACCCAGCCGCCGGCGGCCGCCCATTCCCCCCACTCATCGTCGTGCACCATCTCCGCGCGAGAGGCGACGAGATCGCCCGCATGGACAATGAAGGCCGGGTCGCCAGCCTGAAGGATCGCCCGGCGCCAAGCGAGCGATCCAACCGAGAGGATGCTGTTTTGCGTGTCGCCGAAATAGAGGAACCGCACCGGCCGCCGGTCCGCCGGCGGGGTCCGAAACTGGTGCCACTCGCTCCAGCCGCCTGCTCCCTTCACCCGATAGCCATAGGCCGTATCGGGCACCAGGCCGACCAGACTGGCCCGATGATGGAGCGCATCGCCATTTTCCGTCACCACGCGGGTTGAGACCCCACCCACCTGCCGTGCGCGCAAGGCGAAGTTGGGCGCATTCACCATCTCGACCAGTTCAAGCGTCGCTGCCGGCTGATTCACGTCCGTCCGCCACGAAACGACCATTTCCCTCGCGGGATCGGCGCCCGGCACCAGCACGATACGGTCCGGGAGGTTTCGTGCTGCATGCGGCTGGCCCGGCGCATGCGGGGCCGGTTCAGGCCCCCGTGCGTCGACCACGACCGCCGGCGCTGCCACCATCTGCGCACGGCCAGCATCCGGCGCAAGCAGCGCCGCCAGCAGCAATGCGGTTCCACACCTGGTCGCCTGCCTGACCACACCCCGTCTCCCGCCCGTCGGCCCGCGAGTTCTAGTGGCAGTGCCCGGAGGCGCAAGGTGCAGCACAGCAGCCGCCCGGAGTGTCACGAAAGATTCATCATTGCGTCAACAGCCCGTCGCACAGTCCGGTGAGAGAGCGAAAAAGCATCCGGCGTCAGGGGGGTGTCATGCTGAGTCTCGCGTTCCGAACGAATCTGTTTATTGGCGCGGCGGCGGCAGCCGTTTCGGCCGCGCTGGTGTGGCCCGCTGCACCTGCGCTCGCACAGGCTGCCGCGGTGGACGATCTCGAGGGCGATGAAATCGTCGTCGTCGGCACTCGGCCGATCCGCGAATCCGAGGAAGCGGCGTTGCGCGTTCAGCGCGAATCGACCTCGCTCGTATCCGTTGTGGCTGCGGACGGCATAGGCCGCCTGCCAGACCAGAACGTCGGCCAAGCCATCGCGCGCCTTCCCGGCATCGCCATCCAGAAGGATCAGGGGCAGGGCCGCTACATCAGCATCCGCGGGGCGCCTAACCAATGGTCCACCCTGTCGTTTGACGGCATCAATGTGGTCAGCCCGGAAGGACGCGAAACCCGGTACGACTCCGTGCCAAGCGCGATCGCCTCGCAGATCATCGTGCAGAAGGCGGTCACACCG
>JBKBXK010000165.1:0-5135 GCA_046314095.1 Thermaurantiacus sp.
GCCATCATCGCAGCGGAAAGTGGCGCGGCTCTCTGCCGGAGGCGGGATTGGCTGGCCCGGCGGCGCCGGCGGCCGCGGCGGCGTGCCGAGTGCCCGGCATTGGGTCTCGGCGGCCATGCCGACGCGCAGCGTCATCTGTGACCGTTCGGTCGACACAAGCGCCTGGGTGGAGCCGCTGGAATAGAGCCGACCGCCCGCGACAGTCTCGCCGTTCATCTCGGTCTGGACACCATCCTGCCAGAGGTTGGCGCGGTCAAACTCCGGGAAGAACCGCATGGTCACCTCCGTGCCATTGGCACACCGATAGGTAACCCGCTCCTCGCCGGGCAGCAGCCCGGGCAGCGGCCGCCCGGCACCCGGCGGGCCGCTCATCGCGCGCGGCGAACCGCAGGCTGCCAAGAGGGCGAGGATGGCAATCCCGCCTGCGAGCTGCGCCCGTCTAAAACAGCGACCCATTGCCAAATTTTTTTCCCCAAGACGCATGTCTGCACTTGGCATGCCCCACGCACCCGGGCGCGTCAATCGCGCCCCGGCCCGGTCAATGCCGCCTGTCACTCCCGCTCGAACAGCCGCGCCAGCCGGGATTTGTCGAGGCGGATGAAGGTGGGCCGACCATGGTTGCAGGTGGCGCTCGCCGGCACTGCCTCCATCTGGCGCAGAAGCGCGTTCATCTCGTCGAGCCCCAGCTGGCGACCCGCGCGGACGGTGTGGGGGCAGGCGATGGTCGCCGCGACCCGGTCGAGCCGGTCGGCAAGACTGGCCGCGGTTCCCGTCTCGGCAAGATCATCGGCGAGGTCGCGCACCAGCGCAGACACATCCGCGCCGGCGATCGCTGCCGGCACGGATCGGACAATCACCGCGCGGTCCCCGAACGGCTCGATCTCCAGCCCGAGCGCCTGCATCAGCGACATCGCCTCGCCAAGCCGCTCAACCGCCAGCGGATCGAGCGCCACCACATCGGGGACCAGCAGGGCCTGTGACGCGACCGCACCGGCACGCGCCCGAATCCGCTCAAGCACCAGCCGCTCGTGCGCTGCATGCTGATCCACGATTACCAGCGCATCCTCGGTCTCGGCCACGATGTAGGTTCCGGCAATCTGGCCGCGCGCGACCCCCAGCGGCCAGGAGGAGACGGGCGCCGAATCCCTGGTGGCGGCCGCGCGCGTCGGCGCGCGCGCCGCTGGCGGCAGCGCGAAGGCGAGCCGCGGCTCGGCCACGCCGTCCGGAACAACGTGCGGTTCCGCCGCCATCGGCAGGCCAGGAGCGAGCGCCCGCTCAAGGGCGTGCCCGGCGGCGGCCGAGGCTGGCAGCGTTTCGGAATCGAGACCGGCGCGCACGCCGGATACGATCAGTCCACGGACCAGCGCCGCATCCCGAAACCGCACCTCGGTCTTCGCCGGATGGACATTCACGTCCACTTCGCTGGTCGGAACATCGAGGAAGAGCACGGCGAGGGGATGGCGGCCAGCCGGCAGGCGGTCCCGATAGGCCCCACGAAGCGCACCCACGAGCAGCCGGTCCCGCACCGGGCGGCCGTTCACGAACAGATATTGCTGGTCGGCCGTGGCCCGGCTGGCCGACGGCAGGCCCGCCAGACCGCCCAGCCGGAACCCGTCACGAAAAAGATCGACAGGCACGCTGTCGACACCTTCCGGCAGAAGCGCCCGGACCCGGGCGAGGAGGCCCTCCACGCCCCCGCCAGCGGGCAGCGCCTGCACTGCGAGCAGCTGGCGTCCTTCGTGCGACAGGTGAAAGCCTGCGGCGGGATTCGCCATCGCCAGCCGCCGCACGGCATCGGCAACCGCAGCCACTTCGGTCCGGTCGGTTTTCAGGAACTTGGCCCGCGCCGGCACGCGGGCGAACAGGTCCTCGACGACCAGGCGCGTTCCCTGCGGCGCAGCCGCCGGCGCCTCGCGGATGGCGCCGCCGGGCTCGGCGACAAGCTGCCAGGCCGAGACGGCGGCGGCCGGCCGGCTCACCATGGTCAGGCGCGCGACCGAAGCGATGGCCGGCAACGCCTCGCCGCGAAACCCGAACGAGTGGATGGCCATCAGATCGTCCGATGGCAGCTTGGAGGTTGCATGGCGTTCGAGCGCGAGCCGCATCTCGTCTGGGGCCATGCCGCAGCCATCGTCGGCAACGAGAATGCGGCTGCGCCCGGCGCCCTCCAGCTCGATCCGTATGGAGCGGGCGCCGGCGTCGAGCGCATTCTCGACCAGTTCCTTCACCACGCTCGCCGGCCGCTCCACCACCTCACCCGCAGCGATGCGGTCCACGAGATGGGTGGGCAGGCGGCGGATGCGGCTCATGGCGCAGCGCCTCATTCGCACGCGGCAGGGGTGGTTGCCAACCGACTGCTCCTTTCCGGATGCATCCGGACCGTCCACCGCTTGCATGGCTAACGGGGATTGCCTATGCGCGCTGGCGCCGGCCGGCCGCTCGCGCCGGTGCCCGGCCCTCTCGGTCTTCGATGCTGACGGGTCCGGCCTGGGCCCGGGCCACAGGCGACTGCAGTCCGGCAGGGCGAGAAACAGGAAGGTCGCCCCGAAGGCGGCCCGCGCAGAGGGTATCGCCGTTGAGCTTCTTTTCCCGCATTTTCGGTTTCTTCAGCCAAGACATGGCGATCGACCTCGGCACGGCGAACACCCTCGTCTATGTGCGGGGCCGGGGAATCGTTCTGAACGAGCCATCGGTCGTGGCGCTCGAGACGGTGGCCGGCCGGCGCCAGGTGAAGGCGGTCGGCAACGATGCCAAGCTCATGATGGGCAAGACTCCGGGCAATGTGGAGGCAATCCGGCCGCTCCGCGACGGCGTGATCGCCGACATCGAGGTCGCCGAGGACATGATCAAATATTTCATCAACAAGGTCCACGGCTCGTCGCATTTTCGCTCCTTCCCCGAGATCGTGATCTGCGTGCCGTCGGGCTCCACACCGGTCGAGCGGCGCGCCATCCGGGATGCGGCCTCCAACGCTGGCGCAAGTCAGGTGCATCTGATCCTCGAGCCGATGGCGGCAGCCATCGGTGCCGGCATGCCGGTGACGGAGCCGATCGGCTCGATGGTGGTCGATATCGGTGGCGGCACGACCGAGGTGGCCGTGCTGTCGTTACGGGGCCTCGCCTACACCACCAGCGTGCGCGTGGGTGGCGACAAGATGGACGAGGCGATCATCAACTATGTGCGCCGCAACCACAATCTCTTGATCGGCGACGCCACGGCGGAGCGCATCAAGAAGGAAATCGGCACCGCAATCCCGCCCGCGGACGGCATCGGGCGCACGCTGGAGATCAAGGGGCGGGATCTTGTGAACGGCGTGCCCAAGGAAATCACCATCAACCAGGCGCAGGTCGCAGAGGCGCTGTCCGAGCCGGTCTCGCAGATCCTCGAAAGCGTGCGGCTTGCGCTGGAAAACACAGCGCCGGAACTGGCTGCGGACATTGTCGATCACGGCATCGTGCTGACCGGTGGCGGTGCGCTCCTCGGCGGACTGGACGAGGCGCTGCGCCAGGCCACCGGCCTGCCGGTGACAGTCGCCGACGACCCGCTGTCGTGCGTTGCGCTCGGCACGGGCCGGGCGCTTGAGGAACCGGTCTATCGGGGTGTTCTCCTGACAGCGTAATCCGCACCGGCCAGCACCGCGGCCGGCCGGCACGGGGTAAGGGCATGAGGCAGGCGAGAACAGGCATGTGGGGGCGCAAGGGCGCAGGGAGCGCATAGTGCGCGGCCCGGCCTCCGTCGGCACGCGCCTGCGTCCTGCCCGGCGCAGCAGCTTCGCGCGCCGGGAGAGCAACCTGCGGCTCATCGCGGCACTGCTGACGGGTGGGGTGATTGCCTTCGCGCTGTTCCTGCTCCTGTTGCAGCGCGTCGATCCGGAACAGGCCGGGCGTATCCGGGGGGCTGGCGCCGATGTGCTTGCCCCCGTTCACGCCCTCGTCTCCGCCCCGGTGCGGATCATGCAAAGGGCGGCCGATCAGGTGGGTGATCACTTCCGGACGGTGGAACGTCTGCGCACCGCCGAGGCCGAACTGGAGCAGGCGCGCAGGCGCGCTGCCGAAGCGGATACGCTTGCAGCCGAGGTGCGGCGGCTGGAAGGGCTTCTCGGCATGCAGCGGCCCGAGCGGCGCGTGGTCGCCACGGCCCGCGTCTCGGCAGCGCCAGCGCATGCCGCCAGCCAGACCGCCATCATCGGCGCCGGGCTGTCGCACGGCGTGCAGCCGCAGATGCCGGTGCTCGCGGCCGACGGCCTCGCTGGCCGGGTCACCGATGTGGGGCTCGCCGCCGCCCGCATCCTGCTTCTCACCGATGCCGCCAGCCGCGTTCCGGTTCGTGTCCAGCGAACCGGCTGGACCGGGCTTGCAGTGGGCACTGGCGGCCGTCTGGTCGAGTTCCAGACCGACATGTCGGGCCTCGAGCGCATTCGCCCCGGCGACATGCTGGTCACCAGCGGCGATGGCGGGATCTTCCCCCCGGGCATTCCGGTGGCCGTCATCGTCGATGCCGAAGCGAGCCCGCCTCGGGCCCGCCCGCTCGCCAATCCGGCTGGCCTTGGCATCGTCAGCGTGGAAGCATCCTGGTTGCCACCGCCCAGCTTCGTGCCCGCGCCGGCAGCGGTTCCGGAGCCGGATCGTGAACCTCCGCCCGCCTCCGAGGAGCCCGCCGCATGAGCCGCCCGAGCCTGCGGTCGCGGCCGATGCCGGAACGCTCCCGCGTCTCCCTGCCGGCGCTCACGGTCCTCGCGGCGGCGTTCCTGATCACGCTGCCCATTCCGCTCGGCTGGAACGTGATGCCGCATCTGCCGATGCTGCTGGTGCTGCTCTGGGCAAGCGTCCAGCCGCGCCTGATGCCGGCCTGGCTTGCCTTCCTGCTCGGCATCGCCGTCGATGCCCTCACCGGCGCGCCAGTCGGGCTCAACGGCATGCTGTTCCTGTTGCTGGTGGTGGCCATACGCATCGGCGAAGGCAGGCCCGAGGGCCAGGGATTTGCGCTGGGCTGGGCCGGTGCGTCGCTTCTTGTTGTTGCCGCCTTCCTCCTGTCGTGGCAGATACAGCTTCTGCTGCTTCGTCCTGTCCCCATCGCGCCCCATGCGGTTCAGGCCCTTCTCACCTGCTTCGCCTTTCCGGCCATGCTGCGCCTTG
>JBKBXK010000166.1:0-5108 GCA_046314095.1 Thermaurantiacus sp.
TGCCGGCCAGCATCTCGCCGTCTGGCCGCTCGTTCACCGTGGTGTCGGCAATCAGGATGGTCGAGGATCGTCCGGCGAAAATGTGAAAGCCGAAGGGCTGCTGCCCAGGAACCGGATCGACCACCAGCTGCACCTGCGACAGCACCTGGTGGAAGTGCCGGGTGATGCCAGAGACGAACACATCGGCGATGCCGAGCTCCACAAGCAGCGGCCCGAAGATATTCCGCTCGTTGTTGACCATGCGCTGCACATCGCGCTTCAGATAGCCCTGCCGCTGCAGGCGCTCATACAGCCAATCGACCATTTCCGGCACCAGCGGGCTTTTGGCACTGTTGTGGATGGGGTAGTTTTCCACGTCCGTCACGCCGATGCGGGCGAACGCCTCGAGGATGGGCTCCTCGCGGCCAACCAGAAGCGGGATGCCGTAGCCGCTTTCGCGCAGGTTCACGGCGGCGCGCAGCACCACCTCCTGTTCGCCTTCGGCAAAGACCACGCGGCGCGGATTGGCGCGTGCGGCATCGAAGCTGGCTGCCAGCGCGGACGAGGTAGGGTTGAGGCGTGCGCGCAGTTCGTGGGCATATTGTTCGAGGTCGAAGATCGGCCGCTGCGCCACGCCAGATTCCATCGCTGCGCGGGCGACCGCCGCCGGCACCGCCTCGATGAGGCGCGGGTCGAACGGTGCGGGGATGATGTAGTCGGGCCCGAACACCCGGCTGCCGCCATAGGCAGCGGCCACCTCGTCAGGGATTGGCTGGCGGGCGAGATCGGCGAGCGCCTCGGCAGCGGCCAGCTTCATCTCCTCGTTGATCTTGGTTGCGCGCACATCGAGAGCGCCGCGGAAAATGTAGGGAAATCCGAGCACATTGTTGACCTGGTTCGGATAATCGGAGCGCCCGGTGGCGATGATGGCGTCTGGCCGCACGGCCTTCGCCTCCTCGGGCGTGATTTCCGGGTCGGGATTGGCCATGGCGAAGATGATCGGCTTGTCGGCCATTGCCATCACCATTTCGGGCGTGACGGCGCCGGCGACCGACAGGCCGAAGAACACATCGGCGCCCTCGAGAGCATCGGCGAGGCTTCGCCGGTCGGTCGCGACTGCATGGGCCGCCTTCCACTGGTTCAGCCCGTCGCGGCCCTGGTGGATCACGCCCTTGCTGTCGCACAGCAGCACATGATCATGGCGAACGCCCATCGCCTTCACCAGCTCCGTGCAGGCGATCGCGGCTGCGCCTGCACCGTTCACCACCATCGTCACATCCTCCACCCGGCGGCCGGTCAGGAAGCAGGCATTGATCAGGCCGGCAGCGGCGATGATCGCGGTTCCGTGCTGGTCGTCGTGGAAGACGGGTATGTTCATCCGGCTGCGCAGTTCCGCCTCGATGATGAAGCACTCCGGCGCCTTGATGTCCTCGAGGTTGATGCCGCCGAAGCTGGGCTCCATCAGCTCGACCGCGGCGATGAAACGATCCACATCCTCGGTCGCAAGCTCGATATCGATGGAATCGACGTCGGCGAAGCGTTTGAAGAGCACCGCCTTCCCTTCCATCACCGGCTTTGACGCCAGTGCCCCGAGATTGCCGAGACCGAGGATCGCAGTGCCGTTGGAGATGACAGCGACGAGATTGCCCTTGGCAGTGTAATCGAACGCGGCTGCCGGATCCTCGGCGATTGCGCGCACCGGCACGGCGACGCCGGGCGAATAGGCAAGGCTCAGATCGCGCTGGGTCGCCATCGGCTTGGTGGCGACGATCTCCAGCTTGCCGGGCCGGCGTGCGGAGTGGAACAGCAGCGCTTCGCGGTCCGAGAAGATCGGCCTGCCCTCGGTATCCTCGCTCATCGCCTTGCCACCTGCTCTTGTGCACGCCTCCGCCCCCTGTAGGAGGGCGGCATGGCCTCCGCAACGAAGGAAGGGGGAGCCACCCCGAGCCCGATGATGGCGCAGTATCTGGCCTGCAAGGCCGAGGCACCGGGCGCGTTGCTGCTGTTCCGCATGGGTGATTTCTACGAGCTGTTCCTCGAGGACGCAGTGGAGGCGGCGGGCCTGCTCGATATCGCGCTGACCCATCGCGGCCAGCATCTGGGGCAACCGCTGCCGATGTGCGGCGTGCCGGTGCCGGCGCTGGAGGGGGCTGCCGCCCGGCTGGTGGCGGCGGGGCGTTCGGTCGCGATCGCTGAGCAGATGGAGGCGCCAGCAGAAGCCAGGAAGCGCGGCGCGAAGGCGATCGTACGCCGTGCAGTGACCCGCGTACTGACCCCCGGCACGCTGACCGAGGAGCGGTTGCTGAGGCCGGAGGCAGCCAACCGGGTGCTGGCCGGTTTCCTTGCCGACGATGTCGCCGGGCTTGCCTGGGCCGATATCTCGACCGGCGAGTTCATGACCGCCGAGGTCGTGCCGGCTGCACTTGGGGACGAGTTGGCGCGGCTGCGGCCGGCAGAGCTTCTGTGGCCGGAGGGAGTCGCCCCGCCCGAGCCGCTGGCGGCGCACCGGTCGACAAGGCTTGTGCCGCTTGCCGGGTTCGACAGCCGTTCGGGCATGCGCGCCATCCGGGAACGGTTCGGCCTTGCCTCGCTGGACGGGCTGGGCGCCTTCGGCCGCGCGGAACTGGCGGCGGCTTCGGCCCTTCTGGGCCATCTGGATGCCACCGCGCGCGGCGCCCCCGTGCTGTTGCAGCCGCCCCGCCGGCACCTTCCGGCCGGAGTGATGGCCATCGATCGCGCCTCGCGACGCAGCCTCGAGATCGTTGAGGCTGCCGACGGCGGGCGGGCCGGCAGCCTGCTCGACATCATCGACCTGACGGTGACGGCCGCCGGCGCGCGGCTGCTTGCAGACGAAGTGGCGGCGCCGCTGACCGACATCGCCGCTATCGAGGCAAGGCTTGACTGCGTGCAGACCTTCCGTGCCGATGCCGGGCTTCGCACGGATGCGCGGCGGCTGCTGCGGCAGGCGCCCGACCTTGCCCGGGCGCTTGGCCGGCTCGGGGCCGGGCGGGGCCGTCCGGTCGATCTCGCGGCCGTTCGGGATGCGCTGGGCGTTGCGGTGGAGATGGCCAGCGCACTGGCCCCGGCCGAGAAACAGGGCGCACCGCCTGCCTTTCAGGCCCTCAGGGCCGGGCTGCCTCCGCCCGAGGGCCTGTTCGACCTGCTCCGCCGCGCCCTGGTGGAGCGGCCGCCAGCGCGCGTGGGCGAGGCTGGCGCCATTGCGGCGGGTTTCGACGCTGCGCTCGACGAGCTGCGTGACCTTTCGAGCGGCGGGCGCCGGGCGATGGCCGGGCTGGAGGCCGAGCTGCGGCAGGCAAGCGGCGTTCCGGCGCTCAAGGTCCGGCACAATGGCGTGCTCGGATTCCATGTGGAAGTGCCAGTGCGGCACGGCGAGGCGCTGATGGCCGAGGGCTCGGGCTTTCGCCACCGCCAGACCCTGGGCAGCGCCATGCGTTTCGACACCGAGGCGCTGCGCGTGCTTGCCACACGCATCGCCGAGGCGGAGGAGCGCGCGCTTGCCGCGGAGCAGGCGCATCTGGAGGAGCTGACGCAGCACGTGCTGGCCCATGCCACAGCGCTCGGTGGTGTGGCGGCGGCGCTGGCGGCCGTCGATCGCGCTGCGGCGCTTGCGGAGCGTGCCGCCGAGGCCGGCTGGGTGCGCCCGGTGCTGACCGGGGGCACGGAGTTCGCAGTTTCGGGCGGGCGGCATCCTGTGGTGGAGGCCGCGCTGCAGCGGGCAGGCCAGCCGTTCGTTCCGAATGACTGCCGGATCGAAGGCGAGCAGCGGCTGTGGCTTCTGACCGGCCCCAACATGGGCGGCAAATCGACCTTCCTGCGCCAGAATGCGCTTGTCGCCATTCTCGCCCAGGCCGGGAGCTTCGTGCCGGCGCGCGCGGCCACTATCGGCGTGGTCGACCGGCTGTACAGCCGCGTCGGCGCGTCGGACCGCCTCTCCGAAGGGCAATCCACCTTCATGGTGGAGATGGTGGAGACGGCCGCCATCCTGAACGGCGCGACCGCACGCTCGCTGGTGCTCCTCGATGAGGTGGGCCGCGGCACGTCCACCTGGGACGGGCTTTCGCTTGCCTGGGCGGTACTGGAGGACCTGCACGACCGGGTGGGAGCGCGAACCCTTTTCGCCAGCCATTATCATGAGCTGGAAGCGCTTGCCGTCCGGCTCGAGCGGCTGTCGCGCTTTACCATGGCGGTTCGCGAATGGCAGGGCCGCTTCATATTCCTGCACGAGGTGGCGCCAGGCGCGGCCGTGGGCAGTTTCGGGCTCGAAGTCGCGCGGCTCGCCGGCGTGCCGGCTCCGGTCTTGGCACGTGCGGGCGAGATTCTGGCCAAACTGGAGGCCGGCGATGCCGGCGCTTCGGCGCGCACTGCGCTCGCCGACCTGCCGCTCTTCGCCACGACACCGATGCGCCCGCCCGAGCCTCGCCAGGACCCGCTGCGCGCCCGCCTGGCGGAGGCGCACCCCGACAGCCTCAGCCCAAGGGCAGCGCTGGAGCTCCTTTACGAGTTGAAGAGGCTTGCAGACGACCCGTGAGCCGCGGCCCGTCCCAGAGCCCTCTTGCCAACGTCTACCCAGCTGCGGCCGATCACTTTTCGAGAAGTTGGCAGACAAAGCCGGCGAGGCCGCGCTGGCGGTCCCGCTTCAGGCGCTCGGCGGTGAGGATGGCGCGGATTTCTGCAAGGCAGGCGTCGGGATTGTCATTCACCAGCACATAGTCATATTCGGCCCAGTGGCTGATCTCCTCGCGCGATCGGTTCATCCGGAACCGGATGACCTCCTCGGGATCAGCCGCACGGGACCGAAGGCGGCGCTCAAGCTCCGGCATCGATGGGGGCAGCAGGAATATCGAAACCACGTCCGCGTTGCGGTCTGTCCTGCGGAACTGGTTCTCCACAAGCTGCCGTGTTCCCTGCCAGTCCACATCGAACAGCACGTCCGCGCCAGCTTCGAGCGCTGACCGGACCAGCTCTTTCGGCGATCCGTAGCGGTTTCCGAACACGATCGCATGTTCAATGAAATGGTCTGCTGCGACCAGCTCGTCGAATGTCGCCTCGCTGACGAAATGATAGTCGACGCCGTCGACCTCGCCGGCGCGCGGTGGCCGGGTGGTGAC
>JBKBXK010000167.1:0-5100 GCA_046314095.1 Thermaurantiacus sp.
GCAAAGGCGTTGGCCAGCGTCTGCACCAGCGCATCCTGACCGATCAGCGAATCGAAGCCGGCCGGTCGATATTTGCGCGCCAGAACCCGATAGTGTTGGGGCACGTCCTCGGGCAGATCTCCGAACAGGCTCATCGGCGCACGGTGGACGGCTTGGCCGCCGCAATCAACACGGCAATCGAGAGCGCGCTCGCGGATGGGGTGGGAACCGGACGACCCAGGCCGGAATCGTTGCGGCTGCTTCCTTCCGGACCTGACCGGGTTGGCGAGCGGCCTGCCCGCCCGGCTCCCGGCGGCCATATGGGCCGGAACCGCGAAAAGCGCAATCAGCGCAGCCGTGGGCAGGGAGGCTCCTGCCCGCGCACCGGCGGCGGCGGCCGCCCGGGATCGGCAGCCGGAACCATCACGCCGCCGGGAAGCGTGCCCGAAAGCGGCAGCGTCACCGGGCGGCGCGCCCGCAGCTCCGAAACCGGAGCCGCGGCAGCCAGCGCAGCCCGGACGCTGGCCGGGCAGACCGTCTCGACGGTGCCTGCAATCGTCAGGCCACCGCGGCCATCCGGCACCAGCGTCGCCTCGAGCCGGGCCACCTCGCCATGGTGGTCGCTGATCGTCACGCGGCCAAGCTCCACCGTTCCGTCTTCCACCCACCCGGCAAGGCTGGCAACCGGCCGCGACGCGGTCACATCCGCCTCGACGATGACGACAAGCGGATCGCCGCCGGCAAAGCGCATGTCGCGGCCGCGCAGCACAAAGCTCGCCTGGGTCGGTCCGCGCGGCGCAGTGCCACTGGGCAGATTGGCGGGCGTCTCCCGCAGGTGGGCCTCGAATGCCTCGGCGCGAACGGGCGCCGCGACGAGCCCCGATTCGATTTCCGCCCGTTCCCAGACGCTCGATAGCCTCAGGATGCGCCCGCCCTCGCGCCGCAGGCTGGCCTGGGCCGACGGCGCGCGCACGCGGACGAAGGCGCCCGAAAGCGGTGTGAGCCGCGCCGAGCCTCTGGGCCCATCGAGGTTGAGCACCATCCGGTTCGGCTGCCACGGCACCTGGTGAACGGTGATGGCGCTCGCCTCGAGCGCTGTCACGAGCGCGACGTCCTGCCGGTCGGCGGCGACGGGAGAGACCCGGACCGCCAGCCGATAGGGCCAGCCGCCACTTTCGATTCGGGTTCCCTCCGGCACAAGGCCACTCACCTCGGCAACCAGCCGGTCGCGATAGCCGTCCCACACCAGCCACCAGCCGATGCCGAAGGCAACAAGCGGCACCAGCGTCGTCCAGAGCGGAACGCGGCGCGCCCGGGCTTCGCGGGTCACTGGCTCCGGCACTGCGCAGGGGTCGCGGTTGATGGCGGAATGCACCGCCCGTTCGAGCTCCTCGCGCGGCAGTTCGGGTGCGATGGGCGGCTGGAAGGCCATGGTCACGGTGCCGGGCTGCTTCACGAAGGATTTCGGCCACAATCGCCCGGCGTCATGCGCGACAGGCACAACCGGCAGGCGCAGCCCGCTGGCGAGCGCCGAGAGGCCGGCCTTCAATGGCGGGGCCGTGCCGTGCGGCACGCGGGTGCCCTCGGGAAAGATGATGATGGGGCGGCCGGCGTCGGCCGCGGCCTTCGCTTCGCGCAGCATGGCACGCATTGCAACGCCGCCCTTCTCGCGCACCACTCCGATGCTGCCCTGGCGGCGGGCCACGAACCCCCACACGGGCAACGACAGCAGTTCCGCCTTCATGATCGTGGCCGGGCGATCGAACAGGGCAAGCACAAGAAAGGTCTCGAAGGCCGAGCTGTGCTTGAAGGCGACGATGGCATCGCGCTGCGGGATCGAACCGCGCACCTCCAGCCGGATGCCGAGCAGGACTTCCGAACACCACAGGAACCACCGCCCCCAGGCGCGCGCGATCGCGATCGTGCCTTCTGGTGAGACGAGCGCCACCAGCGCCGCGGCAAGCGCGATCGGCACCGTCACGCCGTAGAACAGGGCTGCGAACAGCATCGAGCGGACAAGGGCGATCATGTGGCGGGCCGGATGCGGCGGGCCACGAGAATCGCCCGCGAAGCGAGCAGCTTGTTGTATTCCAGAACGAGATAGGAAAGCGGCCGCGGATCGCGCACCGCATCGCCGTGCAGGATGACAGAGCGCGGCAGCGCCGCGCGCACTTCGCCCATGGCCCGCCGCAGATGATGGTCGGCCGTCACCAGCCGAACCGAGCGCATGTCCTGCCGGGCGACCCACTCGGCGACTTCGGCGGCGTTGGCGCGGGTGTTGTCGGCCGCAAAGCCGAGATCGACACAGCAGTCGAGCATGGCGCGCGGAAGCCCGGCCTGGGCGCCGAGTTCGTGCGGCTGCACCGAGCGGTCGACACCGGAAATGAGCATGCGGTTGGCGGCCCCCGCGGCAACGACCGCTGCACCGCGCACGATGCGGCCCGGCCCGCCGGTGAGAACGGCCACGCCATCGGTGCGGAGCCCGGCGGGCGCCGGGCCCGGCAAGCTGGCCACGAACCAGATGAGGCCCAGCGCCCAGGCAAGAACGAGTGCTGCGAACATGCGGATGGCAAGCGCGGCCGGACCGAACCGGTGGCGCGGCGTTCGGGAGGCGGCTGGCACGGAAGCTGGTCTAGAACCGCGCACAGCGCGCGGCAATGCGGCGTACGCGGCAGGGCGAATCCGTTTCACGGTGAGCCGAATCGGTGGCCCGATTCCGAGTGTCCGGCAGATCTGGTAGGCTCTCGCTCCAGAATGCGCCTGGAATGCCCCACATGTGGTGCCCGCTATCGCCTCGATCAGCCCCGAGCGGAGCTGCTCCGGGCGCGCCCGATGCCGGTAAAGTGCCGCGCCTGCACAGGCTCGTGGACTCCACAGGTGGAAGCCCCGCTGGCGGTTGCCATGGCCGCACCCAGGCCGGCCCGGTGGGGCCGCCGCTTTGCAGCCGGTGCCATCGCGACAGCGGCCGTCGCCGGGATCGGCCTGGCGCTCCCGGCCATGGGGCACGGCCGTCAGCCGGTGGCCGAGGCGCAGCTTGCCCGCAACCTCACCGTCCTCGCCGAAACTGCATCCAGTACTGCATCCAGTGCCGCGCTATATGTGCAGACAATCATCACGAATGTCGCCGGTCGCCTGCCCATGCCGGATCGGCCGCTGCTTGCCCTGCCCGCTCCCCCAGCCTCGCCGCTGGAGGTGGCGCCTGTCTCGGTGGCCCGCGCTGGCGGCCTTCTCGATATCGCGGCCGTGGTCCGCAACCCCACCGATGCCCCGCACCCGCTGCCGCCGGTCGAGATCCTGCTGGTGGATCGTGGCGGCGCCATGGTGGATCGGCAGCGCTTGCGGCTTTCACCGGCGCCGGTGGGGCCGGGCGAGCGCCGCGAGATCGTGCTGGCTGCGGTCGACCCGAAAGGGCAGGCAACGGGGGTGGCACTGCGGCTGCGCCCGGCAGGGCCCGGCAGGCCCTGAGCAAGTCAGCCCAGAACATGTGTCTGCGAGCAACTCTATCCGTGGCGGTTTGAACGTTGCGGTTCAACCGCCACAAATGTTGCTCTAGCGATCGCGCTGATAGCGCAGGTTGATGCTGTTGTTGGCGGTCACGGACGAGACCTGCGCGAGAAGATCGAGCGCCGAAGTCAGTGCAAGCTTCACAAGCGTCACGACATTCCCCTCGGTATCGGTCTGCACCTCCACATAGATGTTGCGGCTCAGCCGCTGCCCGATCACGAGCGTGGTGCCCATGCCGGGCGTCAGGCCGTCGCCGACGATGCGCAGCCGGTCGATGCCCGCAGCCCGACGGACACGGCCGATCGGATCGAGGCCGCCGGAGCCGCCGCCCTGAAGCGTGGCAACGGCCGAGGCCAGCTGCACGGCTTCGGGCAGCGAGAGGTCGGCGACGGAGGCGCCGAACAGCAGCCGGGCGAGGATCTCGTCGTCTGGCAGCGCGGGCGTGGAGCTGAAGGCGATCTCCGGCCGGGCGGCAGTGCCGGTGATGAGGATGTTGGCCGTCACGCCATCGGTCGTGGTGGTCGAGGCTTCGATGCGCAGGCTGGAATCGAGGGGGGCGCCATTGAAGGTGATGACCCCGCGGTCGATTTCGAAGTCGTTGCCGGCAAAGCTGTAGTCGCCCTCGACCAGTGTTGCGGTGCCGACGAGTTGCGGGTCGGCGGCGGTGCCGGTCACGCGGAGATTGCCGCGCCAGCGGCTCTCCAGCCCCATGCCGTTGATCTGGATCACGTCGCCAGACCTGATGGCAATGTCGAGCGCGAGGCCCGAGGTGGCAAACATCGGCCGCTCCGCCACGACTGGCTGCTCGTCGGCCCGGCGGACCTGCAGCTGCGGCACGTCCGAGGCTTCGAGCTGCTGGACGACGAAGCGACCGTCGTCGATGACCAGGCGGCCGGACAGGACGGAGCGCTCCGAGGTGCCGCGCCATGTCAGCGGGCCACTCAGCGTCACGTCGGCAAGATCGGTGGCGGCAAGGCGCGCCTTCGAAAGCTCGGCGCGAAGATTGATGGTCTCTCCTTCCTGCGCGCCGAAGCCGATCCGCCCGCTTGCGGTCACGGTGCCGCCACGGGCGTTGCCCGCGGCGCGGACAATCTCCAGATTGGGGCCTCGGAAGCGGCCCTCGAAGCCGAGATCGTCGATCACGGTTCCAAGCGGAATATTGCGATAAACCAATCCTTTGCCTTGAGCGAGGCCGACGAGATCGGGCGCAAGAAGCGTGCCCCGCAGATCAGCGGCGATCGCCACCGGTCCGGTCAGTTCCTGCCCTTCGACAGCCGCAAGCGCCCACAACGCCTCCACCGGCCCGTTGAAGCGGATGCCGCCGCTGATCGGTCCGCGCTGCAGGCGCTCGCCCAGGGCGGCGCCCTCGGCAGGCGCAACCCGCACAACGACCCGGCCCAGTTCCTTGCCGTTGTTGGTGATCCGCGTGCCGGCTTCCAGCCCCTCCACCGTGCCGCGCAGGGCAAGCGAAAGGTCGACGGGAATCAGCGCTGCGGAATCCGTGCGGACCAGCCCCTCGACACGGAAACTCCCGCTGCCCACAGGAAGCGCGGCCCCGCCCGGCAGGTCGAAACGCGCCTGGCCATTGATGACGCCTGCCAGCCGCAGGCCGGGAAC
>JBKBXK010000168.1:0-5095 GCA_046314095.1 Thermaurantiacus sp.
AACCAGTATTTCCTGCACGCCCGCATGCTCGACAACTGGGGCATGAAGCGGCTCGGCGCCTATGAATACAAGGAATCCATCGGGGAGATGAAGCACGCCGATGACCTGATCGAGCGGATCCTGTTTCTCGAGGGGCTGCCGAACCTGCAGACGCTCAATCGTCTGCGTATTGGCGAGAATGTGAAGGAAGTCCTCGAGGCCGATCTTGCACTGGAGCATGAGGCGATCGCGCTGCTCAAGGACGCCATCCCCCATTGCGAGAGCGTGAAGGATTTCGTCTCGCGCGAACTGTTTGTGCACATCCTGGAGGACGAGGAGGCGCATGTCGATTTCATCGAGACCCAGCTCGACATGATCACCTCGATGGGGATCGAGAACTACGTCCAGCTGCAGTCGAGGCCGGCGGAGGAATAGCCGCGGCCCGCACGCCGCGGGCCAGCTTCAGCGCTCCTCGCCGAAGCCGCTTTCGACAAGGTCGGAAAGTGCAGCAAGCGCTTCGGGCGCATCGTTGCCCATGGCCGCGACCTCGATCTCGTCACCCATTGCGGCTGCCAGCATCATCAGGCCCATGATCGAGGTTCCGGTCACAGCGTGGCCATCCTTCGTGACCGACACCGAGGCTTCGAACCGGCTGGCGACTGTCACGAAGCGAGCGCTGGCGCGGGCGTGCAGCCCGCGCGCGTTCACGATGCGCAGGCGCTGCGGCCCGGCCACGCGCGCCGAGGGGGAAGGCTCAGGCCGCTTCGCCAAGCAGTTTCGATGCCACCGAAATATATTTGCGGCCGGCTTCCTGGGCGCCGTCGACCGCTGCATTCACCGATTCGCTGCGGCGCAAGGTTGCAAGCTTGATCAGCATGGGCAGGTTTACGCCCGCAATCACCTCGGTGTTCGGCCGGCCCAGAAGCGAAATCGCGAGATTGGATGGCGTGCCGCCGAACATGTCGGTGAGGAGGATCACGCCCTTGCCGCTATCCACAGCCTCGGCCGCAGCCGCTATCTCTGCCCGCTTCGCCTCCATATCGTCCTGCGCGTCGATGCAGACCGGGAGGCAGGCCTCCTGCGGACCCACCACATGCTCCACCGCAGCGATGAACTCGGCGGCGAGCCGCCCATGTGTCACCAGCACCAGACCGATCATCAGGGTTTCCGTTCCCGCGCACGAGGCGCGCCTTCTTCTGCCGTCCGCACGATATCGCGGTGCAGCACACTGTTTGTCCACCCCTCGGCCGACAGGCGCGCCGACAGCGCCTCGGCGGCGGCGACCGAGCGGTGGCGGCCGCCGGTGCATCCAAGCGCGATGGTGAGATAGCTGCGTCCTTCGCGGCGGTAACCGGGAAGAAGGCCGATCAGGAGATCCTGCATCGGCACCACATGGGCGGCCCAGGCCGGGTCCGCCGCGACATAGTCGGCCACCTCAGCATCACGGCCGGTCAGCGGCTTCAACTCCGGCTCCCAGTGCGGATTGCGCAAGAAACGCATGTCGAAGACCAGGTCGGCATCGCGCGGCAGGCCGCGCGCGAAGCCGAAGGACAGGATGGAGATGGTAAGGCCGGTATCGGACGGGCTGCCGAACCGCTCCGCGATGAGACGCCGCAGATCGTTCGGGCTGCGCTCGGTGGTGTCGAGCACCATGTCAGCATGGCGACGAAGATCCTGCAGCAGTTCGCGTTCGAGCGCGATACCGTCTGCCACCGCGCGATCCTGCGCCAGCGGATGGCGTCGCCGGGTCTCGGAGAAACGGGCCTGGAGCTCTTCTCCGTTGCAATCCAGAAACACGATTCGCACGGGCCGATCAGGGCGAACGCTGTCGGCAAGGGTTCCAAGAATGTCTTCCGGGTCGAAGGCGCGTGTCCGCACGTCGATGCCGATTGCCAGGGGCCGTTCATGAGGAGCGGCAAGAAGGGGGCGCAGCAGTGACACGGGGAGATTGTCCACCGCTTCGAAACCGATATCCTCAAAGGCCTTCAGCGCCGTGGACTTGCCGGCACCGGAAAGACCGGTGACGAGGATTGCCGGCTGCACTCCGGGAGCGTCGAGATCGTCAACCATCATGCGCCCAGAGACGGCCAGAGGCCGCGCGCCTCAATCCCTCCTCGACCTTGAGCGGCGCGGAGGCCTCGAAGGCGGGCAGGAACAGCATTGGCAGCGATATGCCAAGCCACTCGCTGGAGCGGGCGCTGGGCAGGCGTTCGGCGGACTGGCCGAGGTGAACGCCAAGAAGGAGCGGTATGGACGCGCAATGCGGCCGCTCGAGGATGCCGACGCCGCGCATTTCGATGCGCCCGGCAATCGCCTCGGGCGGGGCAGCAACAAGCCGACTCCCATGGACCGACAGATCGACCCGATCGTCCGCTACCAGCACGGCGCCGCGGTCGATCAGGCGCAGCGCGAGATCGGACTTGCCGCTTCCGGGCCCGCCGAGCAGCAGCACGCCCCCGCCGTCGATCGCGACCGCCGTCGCATGGATCTGCTGCCCGCTCACCCCAAAACCCCCTCAGTAGGCCGGAAGCACCACACGGAAGCAGGCGCCGGCCGTTCCGTCCGGCCGGTCGTCGGCCTCGATGTGACCGTCAAGCGCCTCGACGATGGCCCGTGCAATCGAAAGGCCGAGCCCGCTGTGCTGGCCATAGCTCTCCGCATCCGGCCGCTCGGAATAGAAGCGCTCGAAGATCATGTCGCGCGCCACCTGCGGCACACCCGGCCCCTGATCGCAGATTGTCACCACCACCTCGTCGCCGCGCCGCTCCACCGCGACCGAAACGGCACCGCCCTCCGGCGAGAAGCTGAGCGCATTATCCAGAAGGTTGCGGAACACCTGGCCAAGCCGATCCGGGTCCGCCGCCACCACCGCGCCCACATCCGCTGGCGCCTCGAGCTCCAGGCGGATGCCACCGGGAAGCTGGCCCGTGGTATCCATCGAGCGCAGCATGTCGGACAGGAGCTGGCCCACATCGATTGGCTGGAGTCGGGCACGGGAAAGCTCGGCGTCGATCCGCGACGCGGCAGAAATGTCGGAGATCAGCCGGTCGATGCGGCGCACATCGGCGTGGATCAGCTCGAACAACTGCGTGCGGGCGCCCCGGTCGGTGACGCTGCCGAGCGCCTCCACAGCGCTCCGGAGGCTTGCCAGCGGATTCTTGAGTTCGTGGGCCACGTCGGCCGCGAAGGATTCGGTGGCGTCGATTCGCTGCCGGAGCGTGGCTGTCATCTCCGCAAGTGCCCGGGCCAGACGGCCAATCTCGTCATGGCGGTGGGGCAGACGCGGCATCACCACGTCGCGGGCGCGGCCGAGGCGCACGCGATGCGTTGCGCGCGCCAGCTGGCGCAGCGGCTGGACGATGGTGCGGGCAAGAAAGACCGAAAGGAAGAGGCCGGTTGCAAGCGCGAAGAGGAAGATGGTGAAGCTTGTCTCGCGCTCGCGCCGCACCGTCTCGGTGACATCGGCGGTATCGGCGCTGAGCATAACGACCTTGTGGGCAGCGCCGGCGCTGTCCCGGACCGGAACCGCCGCTTGCAGCACCCATATGCCATCAGGAGTCGTCCGCGCGCGCACCACCGGCGCATCGCTGGAAAGTGCCGTCACTGCCTCCGGCCAGGAATCGCGCCGGTCCACGGCCGGTGCCTCAAGCGGCGGGGGCGTCGGCGCGCCTGTCATGAGGCCGATGGCCCGGTCGATCGCCACAGCGCTGCGGCGCCGCCATCCGTCGCGCGCCGGATCGGCGCCATCGAACCGCGCAACCGCAGGATTCCGCCAATTGTCGACCAGCAGTTCTCCATCCTCGCCATAGACGCGAACCCGCATGCCGCGCGCGGCGGAAAGCCTGCTTGCAGCCTCGATCGCGCCAGGAGGTCCACCGCCAAGGAAATGCGCAATCGTCTCTGCCTGGGCGACAAGTTCGGCCTGCCGTGCCTCGATCAGGCGCGCGCGATAGCTGTCGAGGTAGAGAATGCCCCCGGCCAGCACCATCAGCGCGAAGATATTGACCGCAAGAATCTTTGCCGAAAGCGATTGCCACACACGAAAGCGCGGCATCGCCGCTCGGAGCCTCGGCGCACGCCCCGCGCGCGGGGCGACGCGGCCGGCCGGGGCGTTCATGGACGCTGCCGCCTCATGCGGCCTCCTCCACATCAAAGCGATAGCCGACACCATAAAGGGTATCGATGGCAGAAAACTCTGGATCGATGGCGCGGAACTTCTTGCGCAACCGCTTGATATGGCTGTCGATGGTTCGATCATCGACATAGGAATCGTGCGCATAGGCCACGTCCATCAACTGGTCGCGCGTCTTCACCACGCCGGGCCGCTGCGCCAGCGCATCGAGGATCAGGAACTCTGTCACCGTCAGCTGCACGTCGCGCCCCCGCCAGCGCACGCGGTGCCGCTCCTGATCCATTTCCAGCGGCCCGCGCGCCAGCACCTTGGGTTCCTCGCCCTCGACGTCGGCTTCGCCGCGGCGCGCCGTCCGCCGGAGCACCGCACGGATCCGTTCGATCAGCAGACGCTGCGAGAACGGCTTGCCGATATAGTCGTCGGCACCCATTGCAAGGCCGAGCGCCTCGTCGATCTCGGTATCCTTTGAAGTGAGAAAGATGACCGGCAGATCGGATTTCTCGCGCAGACGGCGCAGCATCTCCATTCCGTCCATGCGCGGCATCTTGATGTCCACCACTGCAAGGTCGGGCCGGTTGTCGATGAGGCCCTTCAGCGCGGCCGCGCCGTCGGAATAGACGCGGGTGACATAGCCTTCGGCCTGAAGCGCCAGGCTGACCGAGGTGAGGATGTTGCGGTCGTCATCGACGAGTGCGATCACCGACTGCATCGCCCGCATGTCTCCTTTCGTCGACCATGCCTTCAGGGCATGCCTGTTAACTGCCTCTTGGCCTTGCCCGGCACCAAGCGCTCGACTTATAGCCAGTTGCGGAAAAAGCGCCACATCGGGCGGGTTTCAGGAGCTTGCGCGCGTCCGCAGCACCCGCCACAGCCGGTACACCGGGCGAGCACGATGGCCACGCCACGGGCGTTGCCGGCGGAGGGAAAGGAACAGCCGTGACGGGAGTTTCGCAAACGGGATTGGCCATGCCGGCGCATGACCTC
>JBKBXK010000169.1:0-5093 GCA_046314095.1 Thermaurantiacus sp.
GGCCAGCACAAGATCGGGGACTATGTCCACGAGGATGCCGAGGTGATCGCCGCCACCGTCGCCGGGATCCCCGACAGTTTGGGGGGCAATCGCATGGCGATCCGGGTCGCAGAATTGGCCCGCGCTGGCCTGACGCCGGACTGGATGCCGGGTGCGGTGCCGCGCTGCGTTCCCGTGGACATCAAGCGCAACCGGCATGGTGACCGCGCCGTTAGCATCGTAGTCGGCACCGAGCGCGTGCTGCTGAGAGGGAAGTGGCGGAGCGTGGAGGTTCGAGCCTGTCCGGTGACGTTCAAGCCGGATCCCGGCCAAATCGAAGCCGCGCGGCGCGGCTACCAGGCTTGGTGGTGTGCGTTGGGATGGGTCCGGGACGGGCTGATCGCTGGCGGGATGCTGCGAGAAGTCGGTGTGACGCCCGCGATGCCGAAGGCCGCGCCGTGGGAGCAGAGATGAAAACAGTCGGGCTAGGCGGCGAGCGCGCGCGGCCGCCGGGTCGTTCTCCTCATCGTCACGCGGGCCAAAATCGAAGCACTGCAGAGCGTGGAGGACTTTGCCGTGCTGGTTCGCGACAAGATAATGGCCCACAGCCTCAACGCGCCATTCTCCAAGATCGATGCGGCGGCGCGGATCGCGGGAAGGCTGGTCCAGCACCGGAACCTAAGCCAGCGAGCTGTCGGACCACAGTTAAACGGCATCCCTACTCACGGCGAGCATTTTGCCCGGCCGAGGGACAATGATGGCTCCGACCACCATATCCAGCTTGACGAGCCCCGACACCAGCTTGGCGTGATCCTCGGTGCGGGCGCTGTCATCCCATATGAACGGAATAAGCGATGTCCAACGCGGGTCGGTCTTGTAGAGACCGACGTCAGTCGCGATTTCGTCGATCATCTTTTGCATGGCGACGCCGGGTCGCAGAAATTTGACCTCGACGATGGTGCCAATGCTGGGGATGCTTAGATCGAGGCGAGGATTTTTCTGGCCGATCGGAGGAAGGGTCTCTTCGTCGTTGAGATCGAAGAACAGCGGCGCAAGAACCGCGTAGAGCAGGTTTTGAACATGATATTCGTTCTGGATCTCCCAACGAACCGCCGACGAGGTTGTCGTGCGGGGCTTGGTTTCCCAAGTCCAGCGACGGAACGAACGCGAGACGCCTTCTAGCACACGTACCACGTCAGAGGGCTCGAGCTTGCCCGTCCGCGCGGGAATGCTGTGTTCGGCAACAAGGTCGAACGCCTTGAGTTTGAGGCGTGCCTGCACCTCCCCACCCGTGTTCGCGACCGCCGTCCGTAGTGCCGACCATGCGGCAGCATAGGTCGTCTCGGGCACAGTAATGCCCGCAAATCCACCGAAAACGACCCGCAATTCCGGCTCGATTTCGCTCTGGTCGAGCTTGCCGGGCGCGTCCATCAAATGCGCCCCTACTATAAAGAGGGAGCGATCGATCGGGTCGAGCGGGAGCGTGGACGCCGACCGGGTAAGAAGATGGGAGAACCAGTCCGGACACCTTGGTGCCAGGCGGGAGAAGGCCAGTGCGATACCCAGTGCCGCCACGCCATCCGCCTCGAGCGTCATCGGCCGTTGCGAGTGAAACCACGATCGCTGCCCCAGCCAGTCGAGTCCCTGCTGCAGGCTTGGTGCCAGGTTGCGCCCGTGGCTTGCGAAACCGAGCGCCGCAACATCGCGAGCGGAGCGGCGGCCGGCGTTGTCTAGATTTCCAGTCGCCGTCGATTCGATGGTTTCCCAGCTATCGGCGGTCCCGCTTGCCAACCATTGCGCCAGTGCCCGGTGATGAAGGGGCGCATCGGGCGGCAGGATTGATGCCGCCACCAAGCCGGCGCGGAGTTCAGCCAGTCCGGGTCCCATCATAGAAACCACGGCCGCCGCATGATGCGGCTCACCGCGGCATCGTCGCTATCCCACCCCGGCGTCATCTCCAGCCCGGCGAGTTGCTTGGCGATCTCGTCGGCATACAGGAGGGTGATCGGGACCCGCGCGCCACCGAAGGTACGCCACGAATGGCATCCAAAATCCGCGACCTGCTTGGCAAGGGTCCGCATGTCGCGAAACGTCGAGCGATCGTGCAAGCGCAGAAGCACAGGGTCGGGTAGGCCCTGAAACTGGGCGTTGATTTGTTCGCGTCCGGTCAGCGACACAAGCCATTCATGGCTGCTGAGTTCGACAGCCTGGCCGCGCTTTGGCCCATAGGCGCCACGTCCCTTGTCCATCGCCTGGTCGAACACGGTGAAAGGATGGTCTTCGGCGATGTGGAGGAATGCGACCGACACGCGGTTGAGGCCAAGCCCTTCGACGGCGTCGATAACCGCATCCGCGGTCTCGCGGCGCATTTGAATAAAGGCATGGAAGACGAGGCGAACCGCGTCGCTCGCGCGCCAAGCCTCGTCACGCCTGACTCGCTCGATCGCTTCCACTAGCAGAGTGCGCAGCGCCGTGGGATAGTCTTCGAACGCGACAGCACCAGTGCGAGCATCGAGAAGATAGTGGCCTTGGCTCGAAAATACGGTGGTAATGCCGACGACGCGTTCGCCGGCACCGCGCCGCCCGTCCTTGCGCGTATGGGAGCCGAGTCCGAAGACAAGTTCGTGATCGGTGGACGGCCGTGACTGAAGCAGCCAAGGCGTACCACCGAGCTTTGCGTAGCTCGCGAGGCTCGCATTGGCGAGTGCGCAGGCATATTCAAACTTGCCCATCTCAAGCATTTCGACAGAGAGCGCCTGAACCGGCACGTCACGCTTCAAGAAGGTCGCCTTGGCAGTCCAATACGGACTGTCGCTGGAAAGGCGCTCCTTCCACGAACGGCGAACCTGGAGGACACCGAGATCCCAAGGCTGTCCGGTTTCTGCTGCCGACGCGAGCGCGGCGCGCGCGGCTGTGGTATAGCTGGCCGCGCTATCGGCCGTCGCCTCAAAGAATTCGACCTGCGCCCGTTGGAGCTTGTAGCGCCCGAGAAGGCCGGTCTCATGGGGCTTGAGGCCATTTCGGTTCTCTGCGTCCGGCACGCCGTTGAGCAGGTCGGCAATCGCTGCGGAGACTTTGCCGCGTTCGCGCGCTTCACAAACGACCGCAATCCGCGGCCGCTTGTTCTCAAAGCTGGAGCTGTCGTACGGGCCGTGCCGATCAAGGCCGCCTTGCGGCCAGCTCATCGTGCCCGATCCGCTCGGGTCGAAGGAAAGCTTAGCCTTCTCAAAGACCTCGACGAATGGAAATGGCTGATCGGAGCCTTGCGCCAGGACGGCGCCGAACTCCAGCGGTACACCCCACGCGACTTCGAGCCGCTGGCGGCTCAACCAGATCAAGGTTTTCTGGATGCTGTCGAGCTGCCGTTTGCCCTTCCGGAGCGCCCCTTCGGCTTCTTGTATCTGTCGCAGGCTTCGCTCTGCCCCGTCGGACTTTAGTGCCTCGACCACCGCTCGGAAGTTTCGCAAACTCGGCTCGAAATAGGCGGAATCCTTTCGGATCCGATCGGGGCCATCGCCATGGTCGTCGAGCAACAGTTCGTCACCATCAACGCCCTTGATCCGCCCAGCCAGTCGCAATTGTTCGACCAGCTGCTGATCGTGGCTCGGCGCCCAAGCCGAGACATACCGCCCTAGCAGAGTGACGTTAGCCGTGGCAAGCGCCGCGCATGTGCGATCGATCACGGGGCGAAAACGTTCGGCGCAGGTGAGAACGACATAGTCGTCGTGCTCGCTGGCCGAGAGCGTGCGGGTTTCGAAGACTAGGGTTCGGCGCTTCTGCATCCAATCGGGAAGGCCGGCCGAAGCAGGAATAATGTTCTTCTGCTTGATTGACTCGACCGTAGGGGGTCTGCGGTGGGTCACGCGATAGCCGCCCGGCATTGTCTTGAGGTGCCTAAATACTGCTTCGCGCGCAAGGGTGGAAAAGAGGCGGATGTTCACTCGAGGGTCGAGCTGCTCGCGAGGCCCTGGCAGTTCAGCATTCTCAGTCAGGGGGACGACTGCCATGCGTTTGTCATCCAGGCGGGTCGCGTAGACGTCGCGAGGCTCGCGGTCGAGAAGCATGTGCAGCTGCTCGCGGTCATAGGGGACGATGGCAACCGGAATTGGTACGGTCGGTGTGACGAGCGCGATTGCGTTCAAAGCGACCGTAGGCAGTGGATCCGGATGGTTTCGAAAGGACATTTAGCAGTGCACTCGAAAGGAAGAGGGTTAGCGAGATAGTATCCTAGTTACCGGTCGAGTCGACAGCGTTCGGCACATGTAAGCAACGCTGTAGATTGGGGATCCGCCTCGGCATGGCTGGGTGGCCTCAAGACGAGAAGGCACCAGACCGACGCACAGCGATATCCATCAGCCATGCTGAGGATCGAATGCGAACCGCTTTCCCGACGACGCGGCGTGGTCTACATGCGCCTGTGGCTCGCTCGCGAACCGGCCCCACTCAGCCAGAGCGGTTGTGCGGCGTGGGCTTGGGGAGCGGCAGCTCAGGGCCGGGTGCGTCGCCCCTTTCTCCCCTCCCATGGTTCCTCCCGGGCTCGATCCGTATACGGGGGGGCTGAGCGCGGCGGTTTTCCAGCGTCTGGCCTTTTCGCCGGGGAAGCCATCTGGAAGCCACCATCGCCCCCGCGCCAGAAATCTTGACTCATCTTCAAACACTTACGGGGCAGCCCGCGCTCGCCGGGTGGATTCCGGCTGGAATCCAGCGAAGCCACCCAGCGGAAGCCAGTGGCCACCAGGAGCCGCATCTCGGGGCCACCCGCGCGACGTTGCGCACGAAGGCGTTGATTCCACGCGAAAAAATGGATTGACATTTCTAGCCCCCTTGACCTACCTCTTGATCATCGAAGAATTGCGCCCGGAGGATCCCCCTCGCGGGCGTTTATCATTTTCCCTCCCCCACATCCCGAGCCACATCCCATGGACCTCGTCTTCGCGCCGAGCCAGATCGAAACCTGGCCGATCGCCCGGCTGCGCCCCTATGCCCGCAATGCCAAGATGCACGGCGACGACCAGGTGGCGAAGATCGCCGCCAGCATGGCCAAGTTCGGCTGGACCGTGCCCTGCATGGTGGCCGACGATGGCGAGCTCATCGCGGGCCATGGCCGGGTGCTT
>JBKBXK010000170.1:0-5081 GCA_046314095.1 Thermaurantiacus sp.
CCAGATCCTTCAGGCGAAGCTGGTAGGCGGCGACGGGCCCGCCGGCAACGAGCGCTGCTTCGAGTGCCTCGCCATGCGCATCGAGATCGAAGGCCGGCGGCGAGATGAGGTAGAGCTGGCAGGGCGGCCGCGCTTCACGCGGGATCAGGGCGGCGAATTCATCCTCCGGTTCTGTCATGCGCCGGCCCGTAGCGCGGCAAGGAGCACATAGTCACCCACTGTTGCCGCGTGGCCCTTGGTGTGGCCTTCCACGCGGAAACCGGCACCGGCCAGAGCGGCTTCGACCGCCTCTGCCGCGTGTGCGGTGAAGCCATGCACATGGCCCGGCCAGGCGCGGACCTGATCGGGTGTCTGGAAGCCGAGCACCAGCCGGCCCCCCGGCGCGAGCACCCGCGCCAGTTCCCGCATCACTGGGGGAAGGCAGGGCCAGAAATAGAGGACGTTGACGCTCGCGGCCTTTTCGAACGCGGAGTCGGCCAGCGGCAGGGCGCTGGCGTCACCTTCGAGAAAGATCGCCCTGCCTGCGCGGATCTCGGGGAGGTGCCGGCGGCGGGCGCGCGCGACCATCGCGGCCGAGCGGTCAACACCGACGACATGCGCGCCGGCTTTCAGCAGGCGGCGCGAAAGCATTCCGCCGCCAAAGCCGAGGTCAAGCACCCGCTCGCCGTGTCGGACGTGCAGCACCTCGAACGCGCCCTCCATCATCGGCGCGCCGATCCGGTCAAGCAGCGGGCCGAGAAGCAGGCCGCCGGGCGCGCCGTGCGGATGGGCAAACTGGGCGGCGAGGAAACGGTTCAGCACGAGGCGCCCCGCTGCGCGGACCGGCTATTCCTTGCCGAGGTAGATACGGATGATCCGGTCGAGCAGGTCGAGCGCATCCGCGCGCGGTCGCTGGAAGCTGTTGCGGCCGATGATCGAGCCATTGCCGCCGCCGTCGCGGATGGCGATGGCATCCCCATAAACGGCATCGGCGCCCTTGGCGGCGCCGCCGGAGAAAACCACCAGCCGCCGCCCGGCGAAGGCCGACTGCATGATGTGCGCCACCCGCTGTGCCTGGGTGGAGCCGTCGAAACCCTCATAAGCCTTTTTCGCGTCGGCCTGCTCGATATGGTCGCTCGGCAGCTTCACCTTGATGATGTGGGCACCAATGAGGGCGGCGAGATGCGCGGCATAGGCGCTGACATCGAGCGCGAGTTCACCTTCCTTCGAAAGCTTTCCGCCGCGTGGATAGGACCAGACGACCGCCGCGAGGCCTACGGACTTCGCCTCGGCGATGAGTTCGCGGGCTTCCTCCGCCATCTCGTCAAAGCTTTCCGAGCCGGGGTAGATGGTGAGCCCGATCGCCGCGCAGCCGAGCCGCAGCGCATCATCGACGCTTGCAGTCACCGCCTGATCCTTGTGGACGCTCCAGCTGTTGGACGAGTTGACCTTGAGGATGGTGGGGATGGCGCCGGCGAAGGTGTCCGCGCCGGCCTCCAGCGGCCCAAGCGGCGCGGCATAAGCGTTCAACCCGGCATCGATGGCGAGCTGGTAATGATAGTGGGGGTCGTAGGCCGGCGGGTTCACGGCGAAGCTGCGCGCCGGGCCATGTTCAAAACCCTGGTCCACCGGCAGGATCACCATCTTGCCGGTGCCCGCGAGCCGCCCAGTGCAGAGGATGCGGGCGAGATTCGCCTTGGTGCCGGGATTGTCGCTTTCGTAGTTGGCGAGGATTTTCCGGACGTTCCGGGTGATGCGCATGATGTTCAGGCTCCCTGCTCTGCTGTTTCCTGTGCCGCCCGTTCAAGCGCGGCAACGCCCGGAAGGGTGCGCCCTTCCATCCATTCCAGAAAGGCGCCGCCTGCCGTCGAGACAAAGCTGATGTCGTCAGCCAAGCCAGCCATGTTGAGGGCTGCCACCGTGTCGCCGCCGCCGACGACCGACAGGAGCGTGCCGGCGCGGGTGTGCGCGGCGGCCATGCGGGCGAACGCCATGGTGGCGGCATCGAAGGGTGGGGTTTCGAAGGCGCCCAGAGGGCCGTTCCACACGAGCGTGCGGCAGCCCTTCAGTACATCGCCGAGAGCCTCGACGGCGGCCGGGCCAAGATCGAGGATCATCTCGTCATCGGCCACTTCGTGGATGTTGGCGACGCGATGCGCGACGCCTTCGGCAAGCTCTTTTGCCACCACCACATCATAAGGGAGATGGACGGTGCAGCCGGCCTCTTCCGCGCGGGCAAGAATGTTGCGGACGGTCTCCGCCTGGTCGTGCTCGGCAAGCGAGCGGCCGATGGCGATGCCTTTCGCTGCAAGAAAGCTGTTCGCCATCGCGCCGCCGATGGCCAGATGGTCGACCCGGGCGACGAGATTGGAGAGCACGTCGATCTTGGTCGACACCTTGGCGCCGCCGACCACGGCGAGCACAGGACGCTCGGGATCGCCGAGGGCGGCAGTGAGCGCCTTCACCTCGGCTTCCATCGAGCGGCCGGCGAATGCGGGCAGGAGATGCGCCAGCCCCTCGGTGGAGGCGTGAGCGCGATGCGCGGCAGAAAAGGCATCGTTGACGAACACATGGCCGAGGCGCGCGAGCGATTCCGCAAACTCCGGATCATTTGCTTCCTCGCCGGGGTGAAAGCGGAGATTTTCGAGGACGGCGATGTCGCCGGCGTGGAGATCGGCGACGGCCTGCTCGGTCTCGTCGCCGATACAGTCGGGCAGGAAGAAGGTTTCGCGCGCGAGATGTTCGCCAAGGGCGGCTGCGACCGGCCGCAGCGACTGCGCCGGATCGGGCCTGCCCTTCGGCCGCCCGAAGTGCGACAGCACCAGGACCGTTGCGCCACGGCCGAGCAGTTCGGAGATGGTGGGGAGCGTCGCTGTTATCCGGGTTGCGTCCGTGACCCGTCCTTCGGCCATGGGCACGTTGAGATCGGCGCGCACCAGCACGCGCCGGCCGCGCAGGTCGGACGCTAGATCATCAAGCGTCGGAAGGGTCACAGAAGCCGGCCCATGGCGACCGCGGTGTCGATCATGCGGTTGGAGAAGCCCCATTCATTGTCGTACCAGGAGACGACCCGCACCAGCCGGCCGTCGATGACCGCCGTTTCGAGACTGTCGACCGTTGAGGAGGCAGGGTTGTGGTTGAAATCCACCGACACCAGGGGCTCGTCAGTGAAAGCGAGGATGCCCTTGAGGGCGCCTTCGCTTGCGGCCTTCAGGGCGCCGTTCACTTCTTCGACCGACGTCTCGCGGCCGGGCACGAAGGTGAGATCGACGAGGCTGACGTTGGGGGTGGGCACCCGGACGGCGGAGCCATCGAGCTTGCCCTTGAGTTCCGGAAGCACCTCGCCCACCGCGCGGGCCGCGCCGGTGGTGGTGGGGATCATCGACATGGCCGCAGCCCGCGCCCGGCGCGGATCGGAATGGATCTGGTCGAGAATCTTCTGGTCGTTGGTGTAGGCGTGGATCGTTGTCATCAGGCCACGCTCGATGCCCAGCGTTTCGTGGCAGACCTTGGCTACCGGCGCGAGGCAGTTGGTGGTGCAGGAGGCGTTGGACACGATCACATGATCAGCTCCGAGCTTTTCATGATTGACCCCGTAGACGACGGTAAGATCGGCGCCCTTGGCCGGGGCCGAGACCAGAACCCGCTTCGCGCCCGCGTCGACATGCGCGCGGGCCTTGTCCGCACTGGTGAAGAAGCCGGTGCATTCGAGCGCGATGTCCACACCAAGCTCCCCGTGCGGAAGCTTCGCCGGGTCGCGCTCGGCCGTGACGCGAATGGCCTTGCCGTTCACGATCAGATGGTCGCCTTCGGCCCGCACTTCGCCGGGGAACGGCCCGTGCACGGAATCGCGCGCGAACAGCCGGGCGTTGGCTGCGGCATCGGCGAGGTCGTTGATGGCGACCACCTCGATCCCGCTGCGGTTGTCCTCCAGCGCTGCGCGCAGCACCAGCCGCCCGATCCGGCCAAAGCCGTTGATCGCCACCTTGGTCATCCATCCTGCTCCTTTCCTGTGCGCGGCGCCGCACTGCCCCGCGCAAGCGCTGCACGAACCTGTTCCGCCACATGCGCGGCGGTGAAACCGAAATGCGCCAGCAGAACATCGCCGGGCGCTGAGGCCCCGAACCGATCGATGCCGATCGCAAGATCCACCCAGCGGAGCCATCCGAAGGTAGACCCGGCCTCGACAGAGACCTTCAACACGCCTGCCGGAAGAAGTTCAAGCTGAAGCGCCCGCCCCTGCGCGGCGAACCGCTCCCACGACGGCATGGAGACGACATCGGTGCCGATGCCCTCTGCCTCGAGAAGTCCGGCGGCTTCGAGCGCGGCATGCACTTCCGAGCCGGTCGCAACCAGCACGGCCCGGCGCCGGCCCTCCGCGGCCTTCAGGCGGTAGGCGCCGGCCGCACAGCGGTTCGTGTCAACGTCCGTCCGCACCTGCGGCAGATTCTGGCGCGTGAGCGCGAGGACCGATGGGCGGTGCCGGTCGGCCAGCGCCAGTTCCCAGCATTCCGCCGTTTCGATAGCATCGGCGGGGCGATAGACGGCAAGATTGGGGATAGCGCGGAGCGCAGCCAGATGCTCGATCGGCTGATGGGTCGGCCCATCCTCGCCCAAGCCGATCGAATCGTGCGTCAGCACATGGACCACCCGCGCTTCCTGCAGCGCGCCGAGCCGGATCGCCGGCCGGGAATAGTCGGAAAACACGAGGAAGGTGCCGCCATAGGGAATGACCCCCCCATGCAGCGCCATGCCATTCATGGCGGCCGCCATGCCGAACTCGCGGATGCCGTAGTGCAGATAGCGCCCGCCGGGCGTGTCGGCCGTGAGGATCTCCAGCCCGGACGTGTTGGTGTTGTTGGAGCCGGTGAGGTCGGCCGAGCCGCCGACGGTTTCGGGAAGCTGCGCGTTCACTGCCTCGAGCACCAGTTCCGAGGCCTTGCGGGTGGCAACGGCCTTGCGATTGGCAAGCAGATCCGCCTTCAGCGCCGCCAGCGAGAACGGCGGCAGCTCTCCCACCATCCGTCTCTGGAATTCTCTTCCCTTTTCATGGGCTGCAAGGCGTTGTTGCCATGCGCTTCGCAGTACCTCGGACCGCGCCC
>JBKBXK010000171.1:0-5047 GCA_046314095.1 Thermaurantiacus sp.
TCCGCCAGGCCATATCCTCATAGTGGGAGGGGAACATCTCCAGCGTATCGCCCCGCACACGGAACGTTCCGCGGGTCAATGACTGGTCGTTGCGCTTGTATTGGAGCGCCACGAGCTTGCGCACGATTTCGCGAACGTCGTGGGTATCGCCCTTTTTCAAGGAAAAGGTCATCGCCGAGTAGGTCTCGACTGAACCGATACCGTAGAGACACGAAACGGAAGCGACGATCAACACATCGTCCCGCTCCAGCAGGGCACGGGTGGCCGAGTGCCGCATCCGGTCGATCGTCTCGTTGATCGAGCTTTCCTTCTCGATGTAGGTGTCCGTCCGAGGGACATAGGCTTCCGGCTGATAATAGTCGTAGTATGAAACGAAATATTCGACGGCGTTGTTTGGAAAAAACCCCTTGAACTCACTGTAGAGCTGGGCCGCCAGGATCTTGTTGGGTGCAAGTACCAGCGTGGGCCGTTGCAAAGCCTCCACCACCTTGGCCATGGTGAAGGTCTTCCCCGAGCCGGTGACGCCCAGGAGCACCTGGGTCCGCTCGGCGGATGCAAGCCCATCGACGAGCGCCGCGATTGCCTGCGGCTGGTCCCCCGCGGGCGCATAGTCCGAGACGATTTCGAAGCGACGGCCGCCCTCGCTCTTCTCCGGCCTCTCCGGCCGGTGCGCAACGAAACCGGGCCTGAGCGGCACCTCATCGAGCGATGTTCGGATCGCAATGGCCATTGCTGCCATCTAGGTGCGGCGGTGGCGCCTGTGAACCGTCCGGCCAGGGCCAAAACTGGCCGCAAACCACCGCAGCCTCGGTTGACAGGGCCGGGTGCCCCGCCCAACTGCCGCCGAATGCGCATGATATCTTGTAACATGAGGGCACCGGGGTGGCAGTTCCACAACGTCCTTGCCCTGATTGCGCTCGGCTCCGCCTTTGCCACACCGGCGCTTGCCGGGGATGACGCTGCGGCGCATTCGGAAATCGTTGTCACCGCCACCATCGCGCGAGACAGGCTGGACATCGCCTCCTCGGTATCGGTGCTGGATGGCGCCGACCTCGCGCGGGACACGCGGCCGCAGATCGGCGACACGCTGGTGCGGCTGCCGGGGGTTTCCGCCGCCACCTTCGGTCCCAACGCCTCGCGACCGGTGCTGCGCGGGCTGACCGGCGAGCGCGTGCGCGTCCTGACCGACGGCATCGGTGCCTTCGACGTTTCGAACACCTCGGCGGACCATGCAGTCGCGATCGACCCGCTGACCGCCGAGCGTATCGAGGTCCTGCGCGGGCCGGCCGCGCTGCGCTATGGCGGCTCCGCGGTCGGGGGCGTGGTCAATGTTCTCGATCGGCGCATCCCGACGGCCATGCCCAAGGCCGGGTTTGGTCTCGACATTGCAGGCGGCCTCGGCTCGGCTGCGCGGGAACGGAGCCTCGGCGGTGGGCTGACCGTTGCGGCGACCCCCTCGATCGCGGTGCGCATCGGCGGCAACCTTGCAGACACGGATGATCTCCGGACGGGCGGTTTCGTATTGTCTCCAACGCTCAGGGCTGCTGCTGCTGCCAGCGACGACCCCGAGGTGCGGGCGCTTGCCGGTCTGCGGGGCCGCATTCCCAACACCGACAGCCGGATGCGGAGCGCCCATGCCGGTGTGGCGCTGGTCGAGGGAGGGGGAACCCTCGGTGTCGCAATCACCCATATGGAAAGCCGGTATGGCGTTCCCATCCGCTTTGCTCTCGACGACGAGGACGAGGAGGAGCGCGTGCTGCTCGATGCCCGCCAGACCCGTGTGGACATGCGGGCCGGAGTGGTGTTCGCGCGCGGGCCCTTCGAGGCGCTCGACCTGCGCGGCGGCTATGCCGACTATGCCCATGTGGAGGCCGACCGCGACGATCCGGAAGATGAAGGGACGTTCTTCGGAAACCAGGGCTATGAGCTTCGTGTCGAGCTTTGCCAGCGGCCGATCGGGAGGCTGCGCGGCGCCTGGGGCGGGCAGCTCGTCCACCGGGACTTCCGTGCGGTTGGAGACGAGGCGTTCGTGCCGCCGAACCTGTCGGATGAATGGGGCCTGTTCACGGTTCAGGAACTGACGCTCGGCCCGGTCATCCTCGAGGCGGGCGCGCGGGTGGAGCGGCGCAGGATCGTCTCGCGCGAGGCCGAGTTCGATCGCGGCTTCACCTCCTTATCCCTCTCGGGAAGCGCCGTATGGCGGGTTGCGCCGGATTGGCGTCTCGTGGCGAGTGTCGCTCGTTCGGCGCGCCCGCCGGCGCCCGAGGAGCTGCTGGCAGACGGGCCGCATGTCGGCACCCAGGCGTTCGAGATCGGCGACCCCGATCTCGGCATTGAACGGGCGACCGCTGGCGAGATCGGGGTTCGAGGGCGCGGCGCCGGCTGGCGGCTCGAGCTTTCCGCGCATGCAACGCGGTTTTCCGGTTTCATATACCAGGACGAGACGGGTGAGATTCGGGAAGGCCTGCCGGTGTTCGCGTTCCGCGCGGCGCGGGCACGGAGCTGGGGCCTGGAACTTGATGCCGGCGCTGATCTTGCCGAGGTCGGTGGAATGCGGGTGTCGGCCGACGTGGTGGCAGACCTTGTCCGCACCCGCATCAGCGGCCGCGGTCCGGCGCCACGCATACCGCCGGCCCGGGTGCTGGGAGGGATCGCGCTGAACGGCGATCGGATCGGGTTTCGCGCAGAAGTGGAGCACAGCTTCGCGCAGCGGCGAACAGCGGAGCTGGAAACGGCGACCGACGCTTTCACGCTTGTGAACCTGTCGGTGGACTGGCGCCCCTTCCCGGATCGTCCCGACCTGTTCCTGGGCCTTTCCGCCAACAATCTCCTTGATGCGGAGGCCCGGCGGCACGCCAGTTTCCTCAAGGATTTTGCGCCCATGCCGGGACGCGATGTCCGGCTGGCGTTGCGCATGCGCCTTTGAAGGACGCTATTCGGCAGCAAGGGCGCGTGGTTCGATTTCCCCCTTGGCCTCAAGCCAGAGGGCGACGATTGCAAGCTCGCGCGCGACCCACAGATCGAGCCTGCGGGCAAAGTCTGGCGCAAGATCGACCACGCTGGCGTTTCGGTTCCGCCGCAGCCAGCCCGTCGCCTCGGCACCGGCCAGCATCGTTGCGACATGAGAAGGTGAAACGCCGAACAGTCGGGCAACGCGCGCCCGGTTCACCGCCACTTTCCCTCCGTGCTGCTCTGCAAGCATCAGCATCAAGAGATAGCCATGGCGCCGGTTCATGAAGGCGACCGCCTCGGGCCAACCGTCGAAAATGGTGAAGCCATCGACGGCCTGACGCAGCATGATCGAGGTGATGTAGCGCTCCGCAAGCCGATGCCGGCCGGCCAGTTCCTCCGGCTCTGCGCCGAGCGGCACCAGCACCGAAAGCGGGCGAAGCACCGAGGCCAGCCAGGCCTGGTGATCGCCGTGCATGAGGGGTGTGGGAACAAGCCGGTGCCGGCGCCGGTCATGCGGGTGCGCATGCACCTCCACAGCGCCCTGATGAACCAGCATGTCCACGATCCGGCGCACGCGGTTGCCGCTGGCGAGGCCTGCCGCCTCGATTCCGCTGATGATCAGCTCGAGGCTTGCGCCATTCTCCGGGTCCAGCCGATGGAGGCCGGTGACCGTGATCGCCACCGCCATAGCGCCGGTGTCGGCAATGAGGTGCCGGCGCAGCGGCGAACTCAGCCAGTGGGCGGTCACATCCTGGGCGAACTGCCGCTTGGCCTCTGGGAACCCGGAGTGCGTCCAGAGAGACTCGGCCCGGATATTGAAGAGCGCGCGGTCGAAGCGCCCTTGCTGCTTCATCTCAGTCTCCCTGCCCCACAGCCTGTCTAGTCAGAGCCGGAGAAAATTAAAAGCCATTTCTGCCAATGTGTTGAGCCCGAAATCCGGCCCTGCACTCGTGCTGGTGAACTCTATCCCCAGACAAATGCCTGCAAATTTTGAGGTTGGAGTTCCGGTCCGCCGCGTTACGCTTGGGGTCGGCGGTATCGCGTTGTCGCATGCTGTCAGCCCGCAGGGTCGAACCGGGAAGCGGAGGCGCGAGCATTTCGCGTCGGGAGGTCGCCATAGAGGCTCAGAGCCGGAGGCAGATTGTCTCGATGTGTGCGATTGCGTCGCGCCAGCGAGCGACTCGTGCCCGGTCGCGAAGCGCGTCCGGCCTTCTGGGTGGCTCGTGCCTCCGCCAACCATGGCCCTTGGCGGCCGCACTGCTCGCCCTGTCGGTGGCGCCCCCTGCTGCTGCGCTCCCAGTCCTCCTGCCCGGCGATCAGGTGGTTGTTCCCCCGACGGGAGCGACGCAGCGCGTGGTTTCAGCCTACGGGCCGGCGGCCGTACGGACGGACCAGAACCAGATTGTGCTGACCGCGCTGCAGCTTGGCGACAGCTGGACCAATCCGGGCGATCCGAGGACGTTCACCGTGACCGGCGTGGTCACCAACGTCTTCGGGCGGGTCATTGCCGTCAACGTCGTCGATTCGGATGGCGGCACGGCAGTGATCCCCTCCGTATTGCAGCCTGATGCAGCAGCCCCCGGCCGGCCGGTCGTTCCCACCTTCGACTTTCCCGCGGTTACGACATCGAACCGGCTGGTGCGCACGGAGACCGGGAGCACCGGAAGGAATGGCCGCATCGGCCGCACGGGAGGTGGAGGCGGCGGCGCCGCCACCTCCGCGTCTGCGACGAACACCGGCACCTTGCGGGCGACACCGGCGTTCCTGACGTTCGGGGTTCCAGCAATGCTGGTCTCGAGCACGGGCGGAACTGGCGGAAAGGGCCTGAGTGTTCCGGCAACCGACGCCGGAAGGGGCGGCACCGGAGGTGTCACCGGTGCGGCGACTGGGGTGAACCAGGGACGTATCGAGTCGGCTGGAAACAACACCGACGGGCTCCTCGTCGTCAGTCGCGGGGGGCAGGGCGGCGGGGGCGGCGATGTCGACGTTATCGGCGGGAATGCCGGGAGGGGCGGCGATGGACGACGTGCCGGAACCGCAACCGCGACAAATGCAGCGAGCGGGGTGATCCTGACGCAGGGCAATTCGTCTGCAG
>JBKBXK010000172.1:0-5033 GCA_046314095.1 Thermaurantiacus sp.
CTTGACCGCATCTTCATCCTCCATGCCGATCACGAGCAGAATGCCTCCACCTCAACGGTAAGGCTCGCTGGCTCTTCAGCCGCCAACCCGTTCGCCTGCATCGCTGCTGGCATCGCCTGCCTGTGGGGCCCGGCGCATGGCGGAGCGAATGAGGAAGCGCTGAAAATGCTTCGCGAGATCGGCCGGCCCGAGCGCATCAAGGAATATGTTGCCCGCGCCAAGGACAAGAATGATCCGTTCCGGCTGATGGGTTTTGGCCACCGTGTGTACAAAAATTATGATCCGCGCGCCAAGGTCATGCAGAAGACCGCTGCTGAAGTTCTTGACGAGCTGAAGCTCGAGGATCCGATATTCGACGTTGCTCGTGAGCTTGAGCATATTGCACTCAACGATGATTATTTTGTGGAGAAAAAGCTCTACCCAAACGTCGATTTCTACTCTGGCATCATCCTTTCGGCTATTGGCTTTCCAACATCCATGTTCACGGCGCTGTTCGCTCTTGCCCGCACCGTCGGCTGGGTTGCCCAATGGAACGAGATGATTGCCGATCCCGAACAGAAGATCGGCCGGCCGCGTCAGCTTTACACCGGGCCGGCGCAGCGGGACTATGTACCCGTCGACAAGCGCTAGGAGCGCTCAGGCCCGTACGGCGCCGAGATCCACGCCGCAAAGTTTCCAGGAAAGCCCTTCGCGGCAAAACTGAAGCGCTGGCGCATCCGGATCCTTGCCAGCGCGGACAGCAAAGCCATCGAAACCGTCGCGGGCGATCGCAGGCTGTGGAGCCGCAAGCGCCGCAAGCGCCGGAAGCCCGGCTGGCAGAGCCGCCTCCTCCCCAAGGGCCAGGGCATAGCGGAGCGTCTCGGCCGTCACCGCCGCTTCCACCATCGGTTGCACAAAGCCGACAGCCAGTTCGAGCCCGAACCGCGCAAGCGGCGTTCGGGCCGAACGTGCCTCGGCCTGGAGTTGCATTTCGAGCTGGTCGGTGAGCGATCCCCGAAGGGCCAGAAAGTCGATGCGGGCCTCCAGAGCGGCCACATCACCGGACAGAGCTGCACGCTGCATCGAGGCAACCGTCCACCGAGGCGAAAAGTGCCACCAGGCGGCTGCGACCAGCGCGAGCAGGAGCGCCAACAGGGCCATTGCGCTGCTTGCGCGGCGGATGAGGGATGCAGATGTCATCGAGGAGGGCTGTGAAACTGTTGCCTTGCCCTGCCCTTTCCTCCCCGAACGGCAGATGAACGGCAGTCCGTCTGACCCGTTCCATGGCACGCGGTGCAGCCTTGGCCCGCTCGCGCCGGGTTATGGCATCATCGTATCGCATTGGCCCAGATCTTCGGCCCATGCCAAACGCTGTTGTCAGGCGGCCTCGTTGGCAGGCGGGCGGAGGCCCATGCGCTTCATCTTTTCAACGAGGGTGGTGCGCTTCATGCCAAGAATGCGCCCTGCCTGCGCGACCGTCCCTCCCGCGGCATCGAGCGCTTGCGCGATCAGGGCCGCCTCTGCCTCCCGCAACAGTTCCTTGAGTGCCCCTGGACCCAGCGGCTCGGCATGCTGGAAGGCGGGCGGGATGCGTTCCGGCGGCATGGATGGCCAGGCGTCGCAACCGCCATGCGAAGGTGCGGGCCACAGAGGAGCTGCTGCAGCCGGCCGCGGTTCGGCCCTCTGCTGGTGCCGTCGCCCTAGAAAGCGGGCAACCACGGCAGCATCCACTTGTGCTTCGCCAAGTGCCAGCACCCGCTCGGCAAAATTTCGCAGCTCGCGCACATTTCCGGGCCAGTCATGGGCCGCGAGCGCCGCCGCGCCGCACTCCGTCAGCGCAAGCCGCCCGCCGGCCCGGCCAGCGAGGTGGGCAAGCAGGGCCGGCACGTCCTCGGGCCGGCCGACCAGCGGCGGCACATCGAGGCAAACGACCGCAAGCCGCCAGTAGAGATCGGCCCGGAAGCGCCCGGCCTCCACTTCGGCCTCGAGATCGCGGTTCGTGGCGGCCACTACCCGCACGTCCAGCCGCCGCGGCGCGCCGCCGCCCAGACGATTGACCTCGCGCGTTTCCAGCACCCGCAGCAGCTTCACCTGGAGCGCCGGCGACAGCTCACCCAGTTCGTCGAGGAACAGCGTGCCGCCATGGGCCTGTTCAAAGGCGCCGGGCCGGGCGCGGGTTGCTCCAGTAAAGGCGCCGGCCTCAGCCCCGAAAAGCTCGCTTTCCGCAAGGTCCGCCGGAATCGCGCCACAGTTGACGGCAACGAATGGACAGGTTGCACGGGGCGACAGGAGATGCAGGGCGCGGGCCACATTCTCCTTGCCGGCACCGGTCGGCCCGGAAACAAGCACAGTCGCATCTGCGGAGGCAACGCGCCGCACGATGTCGCGCAGCGTCGTCATGGCCGGGCTCTGGCCGACGAGCAGTTCAGCTGCAGGATCGAGCCCGGCAGAAACAGCTCCGGCGCCGTGCTTGTCTGGCCTCTGCGGCCGCCGCCCTTGCGCGCCTCGCACAGACGCAGGATGTCGCACGGGTGCGTGCGCAGCCCCCTTCCCAAAGGAGCCAAGGGCGAACAACGGATCTTCCATGGCTTCCCCCGGTTGCGAGACAAGCCGACCCTGACCCCATGCACTTGGTTGCGTGGATGCAAGCTGGCCACAGGCGTGGCCGGACTGCATCGCGAAACCGGTCTCGGGCGTTGACCTCCGGCCCGGACCGCTGCAACATCGCGCACAGGGTCGAGCGCGGGCATAGTCCGGCGGGGGCCCCATTGTCCCTTCCGGTTGTGCCCAATCCGGGGCAAGGTTACGGCGCGCTCAACCGCCGTTTCTGGCCGTTGGTGAGGAAAAGCCCGGCATTTGAACGGGTTGAGATGCGGGGATCTATGGGCGAGAGCATGTCCGATCTGAACCTTTCCGTCGCAGGCCCGGCCCTTCGAATTCTGCTGCTTGGAGAGGATATCGACGCTTCAGGCATCGACCGGAGGCATATCGTCGATCGCGCCGACCACATTGGCCAACGCGTTCCGGACCTGCCGGACGTGCTGGTCGCCGCCGGACACGCAGTGGGGCCGGAGCTGATCGAATGGCTTGCGGCGCCGCTCCGCGCAGACCTCCCGATTGTGTTGGTCACCGACCAGGCGACAGTGGATGCGGCGGGAACGCTCCTCGGCCACAATGTGATTGCTTTTCTCTCACCCGAGGATGGGCCAGACGCGCTCGCAGGCACGCTTGTGTCTCTCGAAGGACGGGTCGGGCGGGTCGCGGAAGACAGCACGCTGCTGCGCTACGGTGACAGTCTCGGGCGCCTTTCCGGCGAACCACTTCCGCTTGTCGGTCGGGTCGAGGCGCTCCGCCGCGAGGCCGAACGGGTAGCCCGCGCGCTGGAGGAGATGATCACCGAGCGCGATACGGACGGCGCGCCCGCGCGGCCCGTCGATGCGCACCGCATCCGCGCCCACATCAAGGCGCGCAGGATGCGCGACCGTTTTTTCCCCTCCGACCTGTTCGCAGATCCCGCCTGGGACATCTTGCTCGACCTTGCCGCTGCCGAGCGCGAAGGCGGCGCCGTCTCGGTTTCCTCGCTCTGTATTGCCGCCAGCGTTCCGACCACCACGGGGCTGCGCTGGATCAAGGCGATGGTCGATCGCGGCATGCTTGCCCGCGAGCCCGACCCCGATGATGCGCGCCGCGCCTTCATCCGCATGACACCGCCAACCAGCAGCGCGATGGATGCGTGCCTGGAAGCTTGCTTCAACCTGCCGGGTCTGTAACCGGACAGCCGCACACAGCGCGGGGAGCTCCATGCGGACACTGGCAATCGTCGGCTCTGGGCCGGCGGGGTTCTACACGGCCGAAGCAGCGCTCAAGACGTTCGGGAGCGACTGCCGGATCGACCTTCTCGACCGGCTGCCGACCCCCTACGGCCTGATACGGGCAGGCGTCGCGCCCGATCACCAGTCCATCAAGGCTGTCTCGCGCCGCTACGACCAGGTGGCCGAAGACGCTCGTGTCCGCTTCCTTGGAGACGTCGAGGTTGGGCGCGATGTCTCCATTGCAGAGCTGCTCGACATCTATGACGATGTGGTGCTGGCAACCGGCGCGCCAGAGGACCGGCCGCTCGGCATTCCAGGAGACACGCTTCCCGGCGTGCTCGGATCGGCGGCCTTCGTCGGCTGGTACAATGGCCACCCCGACTGGGCTGACCTTCGTCCGCCGCTCGACTGCGCCGCTGTCGCGGTGATCGGCAATGGCAATGTGGCGATTGATTGCGCGCGCGTCCTTGCCAAGACGGCAGACGAACTGGCCGCATCCGACATCGTCTCCCACGCGCTCGACACGCTACGCCTGGCACCCACGCAGATGATCCATCTCGTCGGCCGTCGCGGCCCGCACCAGGCGAGCTTCACCTTGAAGGAAGTTGGCGAGCTCGGCGAGCTCGATCGGGCAACCCCGGTCGTAGATGCTGCGGACTTTCCGCCGGCCGAGGCGGACGCTGCGATCGAGACCGGCCGGCGGCGGGTGGTGGAGGTGCTGCGCCGTTTCGCCAGCGAAGGACCACGGGCGGATCGCCCGATCCGGATTTGCTTCGACTTCTTCCGTCGACCGGTGCGGGTGATCGGCGCCGGCCGGGTCGAAGCACTTGAGGTGATGCGAACAAGGCTGGACGCCGATGGCAACGCAATCGACACCGGCGAGACCCAGGTGATCCCCTGTGGAATGGTGATCTCAGCCATCGGCTATCGTTCAAATCCGGTCCCGGGCGCGCCGTTCGACACGCGGCTCGGGCGGTTCGTGAACAACGACGGCCTGATTGCCCCGCGGCTCTGGTGCGTTGGCTGGGCGCGACGCGGCCCAAGCGGCACCATCGGCACCAACCGACAGGATGGCTTCAAGCTCGTGGAGCGCATTGCGACGTCGCCTGTCACCGACCGGCGAGCCGGCCCACCAGCGCTTCATGCTCTGCTGAAGCACAAGGGCGTGCGCGCGCTTTCCTTCGATGCATGGAAGCGGATCGATGCGGCGGAAGTGGCGCGCGCCCGTGCCGGCGCACCTCG
>JBKBXK010000173.1:0-5015 GCA_046314095.1 Thermaurantiacus sp.
AGTGAGCGCGACTGCTCCGCGCCCGGGCGGCGCGCCCATGTCTTTGAAGGGGGCCAGAGAGCATGCAGGACGCGACCGTCCCGGTTTGGGCGCTGATCGCCTATCTCATCGCCGGGGTCCTGTTCATCCTGGCGCTGCGCGGGCTGTCCAGCCCGGAAACCAGCCGCGCCGGCAACCGCTTCGGCATGGTCGGCATGCTGATCGCGGTGGTCACCACCATCGTCACCCACGATCTCGCAACCCTGCCCGAAATCGGCATCGCCATTCTCATCGGCGGCTCCGTCGGCCTTGTCGTCGCCCGCCGCATCGCCATGACGGCAATGCCGCAACTGGTTGCCGGCTTCCACTCGCTGGTAGGGCTGGCAGCGGTGCTGGTCGCGGGCGCCGCCTTCCTCAACCCGGCCGCCTTCGGCCTTCTCGACGCGGCCGGCCGGATCTTCCTTGCAAGCCGGGTGGAGATGTCACTGGGCGCGGCAATCGGCGCCATCACCTTCTCGGGCTCGGTGATCGCCTTCCTCAAGCTCAACGGCAACATGTCGGGCGCTCCCATCCTGCTGCCCGCGCGGCATGTCATCAACCTCGGCACGATTGCCGTCATCCTGCTGCTGGTCGGCGTTTTCGCTGCGTCCGAATCCGCCGCCGCCGGCGACGGCACCCTCCTTTGGACCATCATGGTCCTGGCCTTCATCGTCGGCTTCCTCCTGATAATCCCGATCGGCGGGGCCGACATGCCGGTCGTCGTCTCGATGCTGAACAGCTATTCCGGCTGGGCGGCGGCGGCGATGGGCTTCGTGCTCTCCAACACCGCGATGGTGATCACCGGGGCCCTCGTCGGCTCGGCGGGCGCCATCCTCTCCTACATCATGTGCAAGGCGATGAACCGGAAGTTCCTGTCGGTCATCGCCGGGGGCTTCGGCGGCGATGCAGTGGTGGCGGGCGCGGCCAAGACCGATCGGCCGTGGAAGCGGGGCAGCGCCGACGATGCCGCCTTCATCATGAAGAATGCGGAAAAGGTCATCATCGTTCCCGGGTACGGCATGGCCGTCTCCCAGGCGCAGCACACGCTGCGCGAAATGGCCGACACGCTGAAGAAGGAAGGGGTGGAGGTCCGCTACGCAATCCACCCCGTTGCAGGGCGGATGCCGGGGCACATGAACGTCCTCCTTGCCGAAGCGAATGTGCCCTATGACGAAGTGTTCGAGCTGGAAGACATCAACAACGAGTTCGCGCAGGCCGACGTCGCCTTCGTCATCGGCGCCAACGATGTCACCAACCCGGCCGCCAAGGAGCCCGGTTCGCCCATCTACGGCATGCCGATCCTCGATGTGGAAAAGGCCAAGACGGTGCTCTTCATCAAGCGGAGCATGGGCGGCGCGGGCTATGCCGGCATCGACAATGATGTCTTCTACCGTGACAACACCATGATGCTGCTGGGCGACGCCAAGAAGATGACCGACGAGATCGTGAAGGCGCTCGCCTGACAGCGGCCGCAGCGATGCCGTCCGGCATCGCCTGCGGACTCGCTGGCAGGCCGGACGGCGGGGCGGGCCGCTCCGGCGGCTTGGCTGCCGGTAGGCCTGAACCCGTCCGACGCCAAGGTCGGCGGCAGCAGCGATGCCGGGCGGGCGCGTTTACCGCGGCCGGTGCTGGCTGTCGCCGCCCTCTGTAATGCACAGGATCTCGCCCGCCTCCAGCACGTCGGCGGTGTGCCAGATGCCGGCCGGGATCAGCACCGCCTCGCCGGCACCTGCCTCGATGTCGCCACAGCCATGGCAGTGGAAGCGGATCCGGCCGGAAAGCAGGATGATCAGCTCGTCGCCGCGCGGGTGCATTTCCCAGCTGGTCCAGCTTTCGTCCTGCTGAAGCCGCGCCACCATCCGGCCGCTGCCCAGTATCGGGGGCATGTTCACCCAGAAGTCCGCAGCCATGGGCACCACCGTCGCCTTGGCCGTGTCGGCGAGGTGCAGCACATTGCCCGCCAGATCCACCTTGGTCAGCGCCATCGCTCAGCCCGCGATCATGCAGGCCAGCCCTGCGCGCACCGCGACTTCCACCAGCTGCGGATCGTCAACCGTGCGCAGCCGCTCCAGCGCCTGCTGGAAGGTCATGCGCGAAAGATCGGCGCGGGTCAGCCCGGTGGTGCGCTGCAGGTTCCGCAACTGCTGGTTGGTCACCTTCGGCGCCATGTCGCGGGCCATGCAGGCGGCCGTGCGGTCCGGCACGCCCACATCGGCCAGCGCCGTCCGGATCCGGTCTTCCCTGGAGGCGCAGGCACCAAGCGCAAGTGCTGCGGCCACCAACAGCGGCAGCGCCAGGAATCGCGTCGTCGGTCTGGTCCTCTCCATGATCCTCGCCTTCCTCAACCACAACGGTGCCAGCGCGGCGCTTGCCATCGACTGAACCGGCCTCAGCCCGCCACTGCCCGCTTCGGGGCAACGAAGGTGGCGATGCACGTCGTTCCGGCATCGATTACGGCACCCACGATCCGCGGATTGGCGTCGTTCACGATCCGCAGCATCGCCAGCGGCACGGGCAGTTCGCGCAGGCTTCCCTTCACCGTTTCCACATAGCGGCCCAACTCGTTCAGTTCGGCGATCGAAAGCCGGGGCGCCATTCGGTCCGAGAGGCACTGCGCCTGTTCCATCGAAAAGCCGGCGTCGCGCAGTTCGTCGCGCAGCACATTGCGTTTCACCACCGGCACGCACGCCGACAGAAGCACGGCTGCAACACATGCCGCGGATAATGAAGTCTTCATCACATTCCCCCCGACTTGCGCCTTTTCCCGGCCGCAATCCCAGTCTAGCAGGCCCGCCAACGCGCACAATGACCCGGCTCGCACCTCCACCCAGACCGCGTCTCTACCGCCCCGCCATGGGGGCGATGGAAACCCTGTGGAAGCGGCAGATCCTGCCCTACCCGGATCTCGATTTCGCCCGGATCGTGGCCGATGCCGAACGGCAGACCGGCCTTTCTGACCATGGCGACCGGGCCTTCTTCGATCGCCAGCTTTCGGTGCTGCTGCCGGCGCTCCGGGAAGAGGCGCGCCTCAACACGCTCGGCGATCTGTTCGCCCACGGCAATCTCCTGAAGCTGGTGATGGAGCGGCTGCGCGCGGTCGATCTGATGAAGCGCCATCCGGAAATCCGCCGGATCGCGCTTGCGCCGCCCGTGATCGTGGTCGGCCCGATGCGATCGGGCACCACCCGGCTGCAACGGCTGCTCGCCAGCGTGCCCGGCTTCACCGCCCTCCGCCTCTACGAGGTGGTGTTTCCCGTGCCCGGCCGGCGCGAGTTCGCCGCTCGCGCTGCCGGCCGCCCCGATCCGCGCATCGCCGCGACCGATCGCATGTACCGCTTCCTCTGGTGGCTCAACCCGGCCAATCGCTGGATTCACCCCACCGGCCCGATGGAGGTGGACGAGGAGCTGGCGATGCTGGAACAGAGCTGCGCCGGCTCCCAGGTCGAGGCGCAGCGGCGCGTGCCAAGCTTTGCGCGGCACTGCGAAGCGACGGACCAGTCGGAAAGCTGGCGCTATCTGCGCGACCTCTTGAAACTCCGCACCTGGTTCACCGGCACCGATCCGTCGCTCCCCTTCGTGCTCAAGACCCCGCAGTCGATGCAGGATCTCGACGCCATCCACGCCACTTTCCCGGACGCGCACTATGTGTTTATCCACCGCGATCCGGTATCGGTCGTGGCCTCGGCCGCCAGCCTCGCCTGGAACCAGATGGTCATCCAGTCAGACGATGTGGATGCCCGCTGGGTCGGCCAGGAATGGCTGTGGAAAACCGAGCACCGTATCGGCGTGACCGCCCGCGCGCGGGAACGGATTGCGCCAGATCGCCAGATGGATGTGACCTTCGAGGAAATGAACGCCGACTGGCGCGGCGTGATGCGCCGGGTGCTCGGCGTCTTGGGTCGCGAGGTGACCCCGAACGCCGAGGCAGGGATGGCGGCCTATATGGCGCGCGCGGCGCGCGAGCACGGGCATGCCAATCATCGCTATGCGCCGCGGGATTTCGGGCTTGAGGCCGGCGCGATCCGGGAGCGGTTCCGCGACTATGCCTGCACCTACGGGCTGGGCGAACGACGGCGCGCAGCCTGATCGGGCGGGCGTCTTGCCCGTTCAACATGGGTTACATTTGTTAACCACCAATTGCGTGTCAATTTCCCCCATAATGGGTTAAGGATCTGTCTGCGGGCGCGGAGGATGCGCCCCCCGGGTCGGGACCGGCAGACATCGCCCTTTCCGAGGTGCGCGCACATGAACTGCGCGCGCCACCCGGCATGTGTTTATGTGGTTCAGGCCGGAAAGGGTCTGTTAACCATGCTTTTGGCCCATATTTGCCCCCGTTAACCATGATTTCGGCCCTTGGGCGAAAAAGAGTTAATGAACCCCCGGCCCGCGGGGCACCGGATCGGGCCGCGCAATCCTGCCCCCCAGCTGCCAGCCAGGCGCAACCCCGCAGCCGCCACAGCCGGTCGTGCACCAAGGGCCATGCGGTCCCTCCAGCAGATCGTTAACCACGAATGTCAGGCGTTAACCACCTTTCCGCGCAGACCTGCCTAAAACTTGCTGATATGTGAACGACTGCAAACGCTGTGGGGGTCACCGCGTTTCGGCAAGGGGAATAGAGAATGCGTATGCTCACCTCCGCTGCGGCGCGGGCCGCAGCCGCCGTCGTTGCCGTGCCGGCTTCGGCGAGCACCGTCATCATCGATCCGATCAGCGCCGCCTGGTCCAACGCGACCGGCGGGGCCGGGGTTGTCATCTTTGCGCCGGGCGCGTCCACGTCCATCAACTGGGGCACCGGCGGCACCTCCGGCTATGATTTCGTGGCCGCCACCACGCCTCTCAACGTCCCGGTTGTGGTCGATGGCGTCTCCTCGCCTTTCGCGCTCGGCGATTTCACGCACCGCAACCAGCCGATCAACAGCGGCAGCGGAATCACCGGCGTCCGGCTCACGATCACCTATGGCGTCACCCTCGATGATGGCATGGGCCCGGTCGTTCCC
>JBKBXK010000174.1:0-4934 GCA_046314095.1 Thermaurantiacus sp.
GCGAACAGCCGCTCCAGTCGCCTGCCCCGCGCTTCCAGCGCTGCCAGATCCTGATCCACTCTCATTCTCCTTCATCAAAAGATTTATGTCTAACATAAAATCCATCATGACAGACGTCAAGTCAGAAATTCCCCCAGATGCCCCGCCTGCCGTTCGGGCATGAGGCCGGGCATCAGCGGCGGGCCGGGCCGTGCGCGCAAGGCTGCCGCAGCGCTGGCGCGCGCGGGCGAAATCGCCTACGCGCGTCTCGCCATGGCGACCGGCTTCCAATGAGCGACAGCCTCGCCGCGCTCGTCCGCGCCGTCCCCGATTTCCCGGAACCGGGCGTCACCTTCCGCGATCTGACCCCGCTCATCGCCGATCCGGCTGGTCTGCGCGCCACAGTGTCGGCGCTTGCAACCGCGGCTCCCACCCCCTTCGATTGCGTCGCGGGGATCGAGGCGCGGGGCTTCCTGTTCGCGGCCCCGCTGGCGCATGCGCTTGGCTCGGGGCTGATCCTGCTGCGCAAGCCCGGCAAGCTTCCGGCTGCCACCATCGGCCATGACTATGCCCTGGAATATGGATCCGACCGGCTGGAGATGCATGCGGATGCGCTCGCGCCAGGTGCCCGCGTGCTGCTCGTGGATGATGTGCTTGCAACGGGCGGCACGGCCGAGGCCGCCGTGCGCCTGATCCGCCGGGGCGGCGGCGAGGTGGCGGGTGCGCTGTTCGTGGCCGAGATCGCGGCGCTCGGCGGCGCGGAGCGGCTGCGGGCGGCCGGTGTCGCGCCGCACAGCCTCCTCTCTTACTGAAGCGCCCGCTCGAAGGCGCCCCAGTGCGCTTCGCCGCGCTCGGTCGCAACCAGCAGCGACATTTCGGCATCCAGCACCTTTGCCCGTTCGTTGTTCCAGGCGCGTAGCGTCAGGCGCACCACCCCCACATCGCTGCGCTTCGGAAGCTGGTGCAGGCCCGACACGACGGTTTCCAGCATCAGCCGATCCTCGGGGTAGACGGGCGCCTTCCAGCGGATCCGCTCCACGCCCGGCGAACCGATCAGCGCCACCGGATTGGCGCGCATGTCATCGACGATCAGGCGCATCAGCAGGGCGCAGGTGAGCCAGCCGGAGAGCGCCAGCCCGGAGAAGAAGGGATGGCCGGCTGCGCCTTCGTCCGACAGGTGAAAGGGCTGCGGATCATATTTCTGGGCAAAGCTCACGGCTTCGTGGCGGCTGGCCCAGATCGGTCCAAGCCGCTGCCTGTCGCCCAATGCGAAATGCCGGAACAGCCGCATATGCCCGATTACGGCACCGTTCCATCGCGATTGAGCGGGGTTCACCCTGTTCGCGCTGTCGCCTAACCGGCGCGCATGACCGTGCGCATCATGGGCATCCTGAACGTCACGCCAGACAGTTTCTCCGATGGCGGGCGGCTCGCCTCGGCCGAAGCCGCGGTCGCAGCCGGGCGCGCCATGCACCGGGCAGGTGCTGCAATCGTCGATGTCGGCGGCGAAAGCACCCGGCCGGGCGCCGCGCCCGTTCCGGAAGCGGAGGAGTTGCGCCGCGTGCTGCCGGTCGTCGAGGGCCTCGTCGCTGCCGGCGTGCCCGTGTCGATCGACACCATGAAGCCGGGCGTGATGCGGAGCGCGGTGGCGGCTGGCGCCACCATGATCAACGATGTGACGGCGCTCACCTTCGCGCCCGAAAGCCTCTCGGTCGCCGCCGAAAGCGGCGCAGACGTGGTGCTGATGCACATGAAAGGCCAACCGCAGACGATGCAGGAGGCCCCCGCCTATGCCGATGTGGTGGAAGAGGTGGTGGCCTATCTGGCCGCGCGCATCGCCGCTGCCGAGGCTGCTGGCATCCCGCGCGCACGGATTGTCGCTGATCCCGGCATCGGCTTCGGAAAGGGCCTGGCGCACAATCTGGCGCTGCTGCGCAATCTCCCCCGCCTGCACGATCTGGGTGTGCCGCTGCTGCTGGGCGCCAGCCGCAAGTCCCTCATCCCCGCCATCGCCGGCCCGGCGGAGCCACACGACCGTCTCGGCGGCAGCCTCGCGCTCGCCCTCCAGGGCGCTGCCGCCGGGGCGGCCTGGGTCCGCGTCCATGATGTCGCCGAAACCGCGCAGGCGCTCGCCGTGTGGAGTGCGGTGCAGGCTCGCTGACCCCTCCCACTTTTGCCGCACTCGCGCCCGCGCCATCGCGCGCCTAGATGCAGGACCATGGCAGACCCCGCGACGCTTTCCGGCCGAATCTCCCGCTTTGCGAGGGTCGGCGCCAATCTCGGCGGCTTTGCGGCCGGCGTGGCGGCCACCCGCGCCACCGGCCGACCGCTCGACGATCCGAAAAACGCGCAGGAACTGCGCCGGGTGCTCGGCGGCCTCAAGGGGCCGGTCATGAAGATCGCCCAGGTGCTGGGCAACATCCCCGATGCCGTGCCGCCCGAATATGCGTCCGAACTCGCGAAGCTCCAGGCCGATGCGCCGCCGATGGGCCCGGCCTTTGTGAAGCGGCGCATGGCCGGCGAGCTGGGCAAGGACTGGCAGGCGCGGTTCGCCGACTTTCCGCTCGAAGCCGCCGCCGCCGCCTCGCTGGGGCAGGTGCACCGGGCCACGCTCCCCTCCGGCGAGACTGTCGCTGTGAAACTGCAATATCCCGACATGGGTTCGGCCGTGGAAGCCGATCTCGGCCAGATGGACCTCCTGATGTCGATCTTCCGCCGCATCGACCGCTCCATCGACACCAGCGAGATCCGCGACGAGATTGCCGCGCGGCTCCGCGAAGAGCTGGACTATGCCCGCGAGTTCAAGCACCTCGTGCTCTGGCAGGATATGCTGGGCAACCGGCCGGAGGTGCGCGTGCCGCGGCCGCATGCGGAGCTTTCCACCCCCCGGCTCCTCACCATGGAATGGCTTCAGGGTTCGAAGCTGCTGGCTCATCGCGACGCGCCGCTCGAAGTTCGCAACGCGCTTGCCCGCGCCCTCTTCACTGCCTGGTATCAGCCGCTCTACCGCTATGGGGTGATCCACGGCGATCCGCATCTCGGCAACTATACCGTCGCCGATGCCGAAACCGGAACGATCAACCTCCTGGATTTCGGCTGCGTGCGCATTTTTCCGCCGCACTTCCTCACCGGCGTCAACGAACTGTTCCACGCCATCGAGGACGAGGATGATGATCGCGCCGCCCATGCCTTCGAGCTCTGGGGCTTCCGCAATCTCACCCGCGAGATCCGCGACACCATCCTCCTGTGGGCGAAGTTCCTCTACGGGCCGCTCCTGGACGATCGCGTCCGCCCGATCGATCTCGAAGGCCGGCCGGGCGAATATGGCCGCGCGACCGCCTTCAAGGTGCACCAGGAACTGAAGCGGCTTGGCACCGTCACCATCCCGGCCGAGTTCGTGTTCATGGATCGCGCCGCCGTGGGCCTCGGCGGCGTGTTCATCCAGCTGGGCGCGGAACTGAACTGGTCGGAGATGTTCCGCGGGCTCATGGCGGGCTTCAGCGAAGCCGAGCTTGGGGCCCGCCAAGCCGAGGCTCTTGCACGTTCCGGCTTGGCAACCGCGCCCGCTGGCGGATAAGGCCTCATTGCAGGGGCCATGGATCAAGGCAGGCGCATGACGGAGTTTGACAGGATCGACGAGGAAAACCGCAACAGCTACGGGATTTTTCTCAATCTCCTGAAATGGTCGCTGGTGCTGGTCGTGATCGTGCTGATCGGGCTTGCCATCTTCACCATCTGAGCCGCGCAAAAAGGGGGGCAGAGGCCCATGAGGATTGCCGTGGTGCGCGAGACCGCACCGCACGAACGCCGGGTGGCAGCAACACCGGAAACGGTGAAGAAGCTTCTGAAGCTCGGCGCCAGCGTCGCAGTGGAGGAGGGCGCCGGCCTCTCCGCCAACCTGCCCGACGCGCTTTATGCAGAGGCAGGTGCGGCCGTTGCCTCGCGCGCAGCCGTCCTCGAAAAGGCCGATCTCGTGCTCGCCGTCCAGGGGCCGGAGCCTGCCGACCTCCCCGAGGGCACGGTGCTGGCCGCCTCGCTCCAGCCCTACCAGAACCGGGACCGGGTCGCCGCCTATGCCGCCCGGCATGTGCAGGCGCTTGCCATGGAGTTCATGCCGCGCATCACCCGCGCCCAGTCCATGGATATCCTGTCCTCGCAGGCCAATCTCGCCGGCTACAAGGCGGTGATCGACGCAGCCGAGGCCTATGGCCGGGTCTTCCCGATGATGATGACCGCAGCCGGCACGGTTTCGGCCGCGCGTGTCTTCGTGATGGGGGTGGGCGTTGCCGGCCTGCAGGCGATCGCAACCGCCAGGCGGCTCGGCGCGGTCGTCTCCGCCACCGACGTCCGCCCCGCCACCAAGGAACAGATCCTCTCGCTCGGCGGCAAGCCGGTTTTCGTGGAAGACGAGGAATCGGCCGCCGCCGAAACCGCCGGCGGATATGCGAAGGAAATGTCGGATGCCTACAAGGCCAAGCAGGCGGCGCTGGTCTCCGAAACCATCGCCAAGCAGGATATCGTGATCACCACCGCGCTCATCCCCGGCCGCCCGGCGCCGCGGCTGATTTCGGCCGAACAGGTCGCCTCGATGCGGCCCGGCTCGGTCATCGTCGATCTTGCAGTCGAAAGTGGCGGCAATGTGGAAGGCGCCGTCGCCGGCGAAACGGTGGTGTCGGCCAACGGCGTGCGCATCATCGGCCATCGCAACTATCCCAGCCGCGTGGCAGCCGATGCCAGCGCGCTCTACAGCCGCAACCTCTGCACCTTCGTCGAGACGTTCTTCGACAAGGAGAAGGCGGCGCTGATCCTGCCCGACGACGACGAGATCGTCGCGGCCATCCGTCTCACCCAGGGCGGCCGCATCGTCCACCCGGCGCTTCAGGGCTGAGGGAGAGCTTCCATGGATTTCATCACCACGCTCACCATCTTCGTGCTCGCCTGCTTCGTCGGCTATT
>JBKBXK010000175.1:0-4907 GCA_046314095.1 Thermaurantiacus sp.
GAGTGGCGCGGCACCGAGCGGGGGCCCATGCGCATCCGACACCTGCTGGACATGCGCTCGGGGCTCCTCGCCCAGGGTTTCTCGCCCAAGCCGGGCGACCCATGGTCTCGCGCCTACCTCTCGCCAGTCCACGAACGGATCATCGTCGAGGAGTATCCGCTCACCGACCCACCTGGCAGCATCTATGAGTATTCCAATGTCACCTCGGAGCTGGTCGCGCTGGTGATCGAACGTGCCTCGGGGCTGCGCTATGCCGACTTCATCGGGCGCGAGGTGCTGGCGCCAATCGGCGCTGCCGGTGGCGAGGTGTGGGTCAATCGCCAGGGCGGGCTGGCCCATTCCGGCTGCTGCATCCTGCTTCCCGCGCGAACCTGGCTGAAGCTGGCGCTGCTCCTGAAGGAGGATGGCGTCGCGCAAGAACAGCGCCTGCTGCCCGAGGGCTATGCCGAAGAGATGCGGCAAGGCACCGAGCAGAACCCGCACTACGGTCTCGGTGTATGGGTGGCCGGCCCCTATCTGGAGCGTCGCGGCTGGGCCAACCGGAACCGGCCGGCGCCCAAGGTGCTGCACTCCGAGCCCTATCTTGCCGCCGACACCGTCCTGTTCGACGGCAACGCCAACCAGGTGGTCTACATTGTGCCGTCGGCGGATCTGGTGGTCCTGCGAATGGGCGCGCCGCCACCGCGCACGCCGGAGTGGGACAACGCGCTGTTTCTCAACCGGATCCTGCGCGGCCTGAGGCCAGGCGAAGCAGAGCTGACAGCCCAGAAGTAGCTCTACGCGCGAGCGACCATCATCTTCTTGATCTCCGCAATCGCCTTGGCAGGATTCAGGCCTTTGGGGCAGACGGTCGCGCAGTTCATGATGGTGTGGCAGCGATAGAGACGGAACGGATCCTCCAGCTGGTCCAGCCGCTCGCCTGTCATCTCGTCGCGGCTGTCTGCGAGCCAGCGATAGGCCTGGAGCAGGATGGCAGGGCCGAGAAACCGCTCCCCGTTCCACCAGTAGGATGGGCAGGAGGTGGAACAGCAGGCGCACAGGATGCACTCATAAAGCCCATCCAGTTTCGCGCGATCTTCAGGCGATTGCGTGCGCTCCTTCATGTTGGGTGTGGGCGACACCGTCTGCAGCCACGGACGGATGCTTGCGTACTGGGCGTAGAAGTGCCGCATGTCGGGCACCAGATCCTTCACCACCTCCATATGCGGCAGGGGCGTGATGGTGACGGTACCCCTCGAATCAGCAATCGCGCGCGTACAAGCGAGCGTGTTGGTGCCGTCGATGTTCATGGCGCAAGAGCCACAAATCCCCTCCCGGCAGGAACGGCGGAAGGTGAGGGTTGAATCCATCTCGCCCTTGATCTTGATGAGGGCATCGAGAACCATCGGACCGCAGCTGTCGAGATCGACCTCATAGGTATCGAACCGCGGATTGGCGTCGTCATCGGGCGACCAGCGATAGACCTTGAAGGTGCGCGTGCGCGTGGCCCCAGCCGGGGCCGGATGACGACGGCCGCTGGCGGAGATGCGGCTGTTCGCAGGAAGTGTGAAGGTTGCCATCTGGCCCTCAGTAAACTCTTGCTTTTGGCTTGATGTAGTCGACCTCGTCAGAAAGCGTGAACTGGTGCACAGGTCGCGTGTCCAGCGTCACCCGGCCATCGCGCACCCAGCCGATCGAGTGGGTCATCCAGCGATCATCATCGCGGGTGGGGAAATCCTCCCGCATGTGGGCGCCGCGGCTCTCTGTCCGGTTCCGGGCCGAATGCATGGTCACAACGGCCTGTGCGATCATGTTGTCGAGCTCGAGGGTCTCGATGAGATCGGTATTGAAGACGAGGCTGCGGTCGGACACCCCGATGTCCGCCATCTGCTGATAGACGGCGTCGATCTTCGCGGTGCCCTCGGCAAGAATCTCATCGGTCCGGAACACGCCGCAGTTCGACTGCATGGTCTTCTGCATCGCAAGCCGCACCTGGGCCGTGGGGCTGCCGCCCTTGGCGTGGCGGAAAGCATCAAGCCGGGAGAGGGCAAAATCGGCCGCGTCCCTGGGCACGCTTGGCGGCGCCTGCATCGGCTTCACATTCTGGGCGATCCGCTGCCCAGCCGCCCGGCCAAAGACCACGAGGTCAATGAGCGAGTTGGAGCCCAGCCGGTTTGCACCATGGACGGAGACGCAGGCGGCTTCGCCAACCGCATAAAGGCCGGGCACCACCGAATCCGGATCGCCGTCCTTCCTGGTAACCACTTCACCCCAGTAGTTCGTGGGGATGCCGCCCATATTGTAATGCACCGTCGGCACCACCGGGATTGGCCCGCGGGTGACATCCACACCGGCGAACACCTTGGCAGTCTCGGAAATCCCTGGCAGCCGCTCGGCCAGGATTTTCGCATCGATATGATCAAGATGAAGATGGATGTGATCCCCCTCTGCGCCCACACCGCGCCCTTCGCGGATTTCCTGGGCCATGGAGCGGGACACCACGTCGCGGGAAGCGAGATCCTTGGCCGAGGGTGCATAGCGCTCCATGAAGCGCTCGCCCTGGGCGTTGGTAAGATAGCCGCCCTCACCCCGCGCGCCCTCGGTAATCAGCACACCTGCGCCATAAATGCCGGTTGGGTGGAACTGCACAAACTCCATGTCCTGCATCGGAAGGCCGGCGCGCAGCACCATGCCGCCACCATCGCCCGTGCTGGTGTGCGCGGAGGTTGCCGAGAAATAGCAGCGGCCATAGCCACCGGTGGCAAGCACCACAGCGTGCGCGCGAAAGCGGTGGATCGAGCCATCCTCCATGCAGATGGCGACGACGCCGCGGCACTCGCCATCGACCATGATGAGATCGATTGCGAAATATTCGATGTAGAAGTCGGCGTCGTGCTTCAGGCTCTGCTGATAGAGCGCATGCAACATGGCATGGCCGGTGCGGTCGGCGGCCGCGCACGTGCGCTGTGCTGCCGGCCCCTCGCCCATGTTCTGGGTCATGCCGCCAAACGCGCGCTGATAGATCTTGCCCTCGGCCGTGCGGCTGAACGGCACGCCATAGTGCTCCAGCTCGTAGACTGCGGCCGGCGCTTCGCGGCAAAGATATTCGATCGCGTCCTGGTCTCCCAGCCAGTCAGAGCCCTTGACCGTGTCGTACATGTGCCAGGTCCAATGGTCCGGCCCCATGTTGCCAAGGGCGGCTGCGATCCCGCCCTGGGCCGCGACCGTATGAGACCGTGTGGGAAACACCTTGGTAATGCAGGCCGTGCGCAGGCCCGATCCCGCAATCCCCATGGTGGCGCGCAGGCCCGATCCGCCCGCACCCACAACCACTGCGTCATAGGCATGGTCGATGATCTTGTAGGCCTCAGCCATGCGGCACTCCGAACGCGAGTTTGAAGATAGCCCAGAGCGCTGCCGCGCCGACGGCGACCGCGTAGAAACTGAGCGCAAGATTGGCTACGAACAGCGTTCCCTCGCCCTTCACATAGTCCTCAATCATCACCTGCACGCCGAGGCGCATGTGCCAGAGGCTGGAAATGGTCAGAAGCGTAAGCGGAACGGCCACGATCGGCTGGCGCACCCAGGCGATAATCGTTGCATGATCCAGCGCGGGCAACATCATGAGCGAGGCAAGAAACCATGCCAAGAGCACCAGATTGGCAACCGCCGTGACGCGCTGCGCCTTCCAGTGGGAGACGACATGCGCTGCGTTGGGGCCGAGTCCGCGCGCGCGCTTCGTGTCAGACATGGAGACGAAGTCGGTCGCCATCACTCAGATCCCCGGCCGGAGAAGGAATACTGCCCACACCGCGGCTGTGGCAGCCAGGGCAAGCGCGAAAACCGCAATCGAGCTGCGCTGCGCGGTGCCCAGCTCATACCCATGCCCGGCATCCATCCAGAAATGCCGGAGACCGGAGAATAGATGCTGGAAGAACGCCCAGGTGACCCCGACCAGCACCAGCGTGCCCAGCCAATGGCCGAAGATCGCCCGGAAGCCGTCATAGGCCTCGGCGCCAGATGCAGCGGCAATCAGCCACCATGCGAAGATGATGATGCCGGCAACAGCAAGCGCATGCCCGGACACGCGATGGAAGATGGAAACAGCCATATTCGGCTGCCACTTCCAGATGGAGAGGTGCGGACTGAGCGGTCTTGGATGCGGCCCCACGGCCATGCGACAATCCCCTTACGTGTCGGCAATTCAGCCGGCTATGCGCGCCTGCATCACCTAGCGCAACATGCCGAGGTCACAAGGCGCGCGGCTGTCGCAGCAGCCATGCGCCACGCTCATCCGCGCATGACATCAGCCGCTCCCGAAACACCGCCGCCAAGGCGCACAAACGTCGGATAACGCGGGTTGTCGACGGCCAGTCGCACCAGCACGGCATTCCGCATGGCGTTCAGCAGCGCCGGGTCCTCCGGCTGCAGTCGCCCATTCCGGAGACCCTCGCAGACAGCTGAGGCACCACCGAAATCGGCGAGTGCCGCGGCCTCGGCCGTTTCGGGCGCCTGCTGCATCTCGCGCCGCACGATGGAAAGCACGTTGGCAGCAACCTTGGCATGAAAGGCCTGCCGTCCTTCGAGCGCGCTCTCGGCTTCCTTCAGGAACAGTCGGACGGCTTCCAGCAGTTCGAGTGCGGTGGGATGGCCCATCAGACTTCTCCATGGATCATTAGGTGGACGAGGTCCGCTGCCACCTCGGTCGCCCGCCGGCCAATGGCGGCCCGTTCCACCGAGGGGAGCCGGCCCGATACATGGTCATCGGCCAGCTGGAGGCAGCTCATGCCCCAGCGCAGCGTGCCAAACACCTCCCAGAGATGAAGCGCCTCCCGCGATACAGGTTTGCCGCCCGCGGCTGCATAGGCCGCCAGCAAATCCTCGCGCGTGCCAAAGCCGCCCACCGGTTGCTGCCACTGCCCGAACCT
>JBKBXK010000176.1:0-4868 GCA_046314095.1 Thermaurantiacus sp.
ATAATCATCGGCCGCAAAGTGGGCCTTCATTGCGCCGAGAAGGCCCAGATCGGCCAGGGAGAGGCGCTGTCCGAAGAAGCCGCCATCCTTGCCAAGGATCGCCGCGCACTGACGCAGGAAGTCCGCGAACTCGGCGCGCACGCCCTCCTGGTATTCCGGGCCTGCCCCCATCACGGTCATGGCCTTGCGGCCCCAGGGCATGACAAAGGCGGCGGTGGCAGAAACGGATTCCTCCTCCTGCGCGGTCAGCGGCCGGTCATGTGTGCCGCCCCCCATATCCATGGCGATCTTGCGCGCGCAAACGGCCGCGTCCTCATCATCAATCCAGCGCAGGTGGAGCGCCGCGCGCGTGAACCATTCATCGATCCAGTCATCCATCAGGCGGCAGACGATGTACTGCGCCGGGCTCGCCGGGATTACCGGATGAGCGGGAAAACGCGCGTGCAACAGCTCGATGATATGGGTGGAATCATGAATCACCCAGCCCTCGGGCGTCTCCACGACCGGGATGAGGTGGGTGCCGGCCCGCGCTTCCAGCCGCGCAGAGACATCGGGCGATTTGGGCTTCGCCGCATGTGGGATGCGCATATAGCGCATGGCCGCCTCCACCTTGCGGGTGAAGTAGGAGGGGTCGGCTCCGTAGACGACATACTGGCCCGGCATCATGCGTGATAACTCCCTGAATAGTATTATTCGCGGCGCAACGCGCCGTGCTTGAGGACCGCGACCAGAACATCGGCGTAGCGCTCTGCCGTGTCCGGATCGGACAGCTCCATTCCGGCCAGCGCGCGCGCATTCGCGCTCTGGGCAAATGGTCCGATGGCCGCATTGGTCGACAGCATGAACAGGAAATGCGGATCGAAGGCATGGGCGCGGCCGGCTTGCCTCAGCTGGAAAAACGGCTCCAGCGTGAACGCATAGGCCGGGCGCAAATGCCGCTCGACCAGCGTGTCGTAGCGTCTCCCCCCCGCCATCCCCGCCTGCATGACAAACGCCGCCAGCCAGGGAATGCGCGAGGCCGTGCGCACCGTCGCGCGAATCTGCGCCTCCATCCGCGCGCGCGGATTATTCATGTCCACCTTTGCCAGCGCGTCCAGCATCGCCGCATTCATCTGACCGAACAGGTCGGCGGCGGCGGCCTCCCACAAATCATCCTTGCTGCCGAAGACATGGCGGATAACGGCGTGGGAGAGCCCTGCATCCGCCGCGATGTCGCGCAAGGACGCGCCCTCAAAGCCATGCCGGGCAAACCGGGCAATCGCTGCATCGAGAATGCGCCGGCGCTGCTCGTCCGGTGCGATCTTCACCGGACGGCCCGGTCTGCGAGGTTTCTGCGTGGAAGCGGCGGGCATGGCGGCGGAGATTTCCATTGGACAGGCGGGCTTATTAAATTTACAAGTGTATATTAATGAGCTCGCCCCAAGAGGCAAGCCGCATGAGCGGGGAGATGTCAGCGTGTTGAACCACACTTTCGGCCGGATTGCTCTGGCCGCAGCCGCCATCCTTGCAGCGCTCGCCCTTGCCGGATTATGGGCGTTCGACCGCTATTTCATCTATCTGCCCGGACTGGCGCAGGACATCCGCAACCCGATCGGGCCGAACCGTGAGGTAAGCTGGCAGCCCGGACCGGACGCGGCTCCCACGGGTGAGCGCCCGCCCAACATCATCCTCATCGTGGCCGATGATCTGGGCTGGAATGATATCAGCCTGCATGGCGGGGTGGCGGGCGGCAGCGTCCCCACACCCAATATCGACCGGATCGCCCGCGCCGGCGTGCAGCTGACCAATGCCTATGCCGCCAGCGGCACGTGTGCGCCGTCACGCGCGGCGCTGATGACCGGGCGTTATCCCACCCGCATAGGCTTTGAGTTCACGCCGACGCCGCCGGGCATGACGCAGGTGATCCGACATATAGAGCGCGGCCAGACCGACCGGCGCCCCTTCGTGGTCCGCGAAGCCGATGGCGAGATGCCCGAGTTTGCCGATATGGGCCTGCCCGCCAGCGAGATCACGATCGCCGAAATGCTGTCGGGCGCAGGCTATCACACCGTCCATATCGGCAAGTGGCATCTGGGCAATACGAACGGATCCGATGCGCTCAGCCAGGGTTTCGATGAAAGCCTGGAGCTCGCCGGCCTGCTCTATGCGCCCGCCGGATCGCCCGATGTCGTGGAAGCCCGCCAGGATTTTGATCCTATCGACCGGGTCTACTGGGCGATTGGCCGGGCCGCCGTGACGCACAACAATTCGGCCCGGTTCGAGCCGGACGGCTATCTGACCGACTATTTCACCCGCGAGGCGGTGGAGGTTATCGAGGCCAACCGCAACCGGCCCTTCTTCCTCTATCTGGGCCACTGGGCACCCCATTCGCCCTTGCAGGCCGCCCGCGCGGACTATGAGGCGCTGGCCCATATCGAGGACCACCCGCTTCGCGTCTACGCGGCAATGATCCGTGCGCTCGACCGGGGCATTGGCGAGGTGCTGGATGCGCTGGAGGCCAACGGCATCGCGAATAACACCATCATCGTCTTCACCTCCGACAATGGCGGCGCGCACTATATCGGCCTTGAGGACATCAACGCGCCCTACCGGGGTTGGAAGGCGACCTTCTTTAGCGGCGGCATCCGTGTGCCGACCTTCGTTGCCTGGCCGGGTAGAATCGAACCGGGCAGCCGGATGACGGGTCTGGCCCAGCATGTCGATGTCGCGCCCACGCTCGCCGCCATGGGCGGGGCGAGCCTGCCGGCAGACCGGATCATTGATGGCGTCGATCTCACCCCCTTCCTCACCGGCGAGATGGAGGGCGAGCCGCACGACACGCTGTTCTGGCGCAGCGGCCACTACGAAGCCGTCATCCACGAGGGCTGGAAGCTGCAACGCACGCAGCGCCCTGACCGCATCTGGCTGTTCGACCTTTCAAATGACCCCGAAGAGCGCACCGATCTGTCGGCATCGCAGCCCGAGCAGGTGGCGGCATTGACCGCGCTGCTGGATGCCCATGCCGCAACACTCGCAGAGCCGCTATGGCCGTCCGTCGCCGAAATGCCCGTCAGTATCGACCAGCCGCTGGGCCGGCCCGAGAGTGAGGATGATGAGTATGTCTACTGGCCCAATTAGGCGCGCCGCCGCCGCGCTTTGCCTGACACTGGCACTTGCTGCACCAGTGTCCGCCGAGGACAGGCCCAACATTCTCCTGATCATCCTGGATGATATCGGGTTTACCGATCTGGGCGCCTATGGCGGCGAGATCGCCACCCCGAACATGGATGCGCTGGCGATGCGCGGGGCGCAATTCACCAATTTCCACGTTGCACCGACCTGCGCGCCGACCCGGGCCATGCTGCTGACGGGCGCCGACAGCCATCGCACCGGCATTCCCACGCTCGAGCACATGGTCATCCCCGAATACGAGGGCCAGTTCGGCCATGAGGGCGAGCTGAACACGGCTGTCGCCACCATCGCCGAGCAGCTGGGTGCGGCCGGCTACCAGTCCTTCATCACCGGCAAATGGCATCTGGGCCGGTCGGCCACCGCCCTGCCGGCTGCGCGCGGCTTTGACCGCAGCTTCATCCTGGACTCGTCGGGCGCCGACAACTGGGAACACCGCACCTATCTGCCGCACTATACGCGCGCCGAGTGGTGGGAGGATTTCCAGCCGGTTCACGAACTGCCCGATGATCACTATTCCTCGCAGTTTCTCACCGACCGGCTGATCGATTATATCGGCGAAGGCCAACCGGACCGGCCCTTCTTCGCCGTGCTCTCCCTGCAGGCCAACCACATCCCCCTGCAGGCGCCGCGCGAATTCACCGAGCGCTATTCCGGCCGTTACGACGCGGGCTGGGACGTCCTGCGCGAAGAGCGCCGCGAGGCCGCCATTGCGCTTGGACTGGTGCCGGCGGACACCGAGCTCGCTGCCCTGCCGCCCGCCCTTCGCAGCTGGGAGAGCCTGTCGCGCAATGAACGCGCCTTCGTGATTGCCAGCCGCGAGGTTGCCGCCGGCATGCTGGAGGCCGCCGATCACCATATCGGCCGGCTTCTGGCGTGGCTGGACGCGCAAGGCCGGCTGGACAACACGCTGGTCATCGTGCTGTCGGACAACGGGCCGGAGTATAACCGCCCCACCGATAACTGGGCCTTTGACATGTGGCTGGCCATGCAAGGGTATTCGCGCAACCCTGACGGTCTGGGCGAGCGCGGCACCTATGCCTTTATCGGCCCGGAATGGGCAGCCGCCTCGGCCTCGCCGCTCTCCTTGTTCAAGTTTCACGCCGGCGAAGGCGGTTTGCGCGTGCCGCTCATCGTCGCGGGTCCGGGCGTGGAGCAGCGCGGCCTGGTTTCCGGCTTCAGCTTTGTCACCGACATTGCCGCTACCGTGCTGGACGTGACCGATGCAGCGCCGCTGGAGGGCCGTGAACCGGTCACCGGGCGTTCGCTGGTGCCGGTGCTGAGCGGTGTAGCGGACACCATCTACGGCCCGGACGAGGCGGTCGGCCTTGAAATGTCGGGCATGTCGGCATTGTGGCGCGGGGACTGGAAGCTGACGCGCAGCATGCCGCCGCATGGCGACGGGCAGTGGCGGCTTTTCAATCTGGCCGAAGATGCCGGGGAAGCGCGCGATCTGGCCGCGCTGGAGCCGGCCATGTTCGCCTCGATGATGGAGGCCTATCTGGCCTATGAGGCGCGCGCGGGCGTGATCCCGGTGCCAGACGGCTTCAACGCCGCAGAGCGCATCGCCGCGCTGGGCTGGAAGGCCTTCCTCGACCAGCATGGCATGGCGCTCGCCGGACTGGCTCTATTGGTGCTGGCGCTGCTGGCGGGCGGCGCCGTCCTGATTGTCCGCCGCCAGCGCTGATCAGCCCGCCGTT
>JBKBXK010000177.1:0-4834 GCA_046314095.1 Thermaurantiacus sp.
GCGCGCACCTGCGCGTCGATCCGGTGCCGGAAGGCAAGCGCCGTCAGTGTCAGGTCCGAGGTCACGATGAACAGGATGACCAGTGGGAACAGCTGCATCGCCGGCGTGATTGCGCCCGCCGGGACCACCAGCACTGGAACCGCAACCAGAAGTGCTGCGGCTGCGCTGCCGGCCAGCAGCACCAGCAGCAGCCCGTCCATGATGATGTGGGTCTCCGCCCGGTGGCGGTTGTTCGCCAGTCCGGCTGCCAGCCCGCGCTTCAGCCCCAGCATTGCAAGGGCGGCAGCGAACTCCACGATCGCGATCGCATAGGCGAACCGGCCCAGCTCCTCGGCGCCATAGAGCCGGCCGGCGATGAACAGGAACGGGATCCGCGCGCCAAGCCGCAGCACATAGCCCATCACATTCTGCCGCCCGCCCCTGGCGAGCGTGCCCTGGTCGGAGGAGGATGCGCTCATGCGCTCCGGGGGCTAGCCGAGCGCAGGGGGAGAGGCCAGAGTGCCGCATGATGGCAGCGGGAACGCAAGGCGAGGCGAGGCCGCAGCGGGTGCGGCTGCCGACGCTCGTCGCCTGGTGCAGCCCCGGCCTCCCCGTGGCAGCGCTCGGCCTGCCGCTGGTCGTCTATCTGCCGCCGCACTATGCCGGGACGCTCGGCCTGCCGCTTGCCACCGTCGGCCTCCTGTTCGCGCTGGTGCGCATCCTCGATATCCCGCTGGACCCGCTGTTCGGCACCCTCATGGACAATACGCGCAGCCGCTTCGGCCAGTTCCGCCCGTGGATTGTCGCCGGCGGAGCCTTCCTGGTCGCGGGCGTGTCGCTCCTGTTCTTCGCAGCGCCCGGCGTCACGGCCGCCTCCACCTTCCTTGCCCTCTTCATCCTCTACATCGGCCTTTCCTTCATGAACCTCGCCCAGGTCTCCTGGGGCTCCCGCCTCTCGCCCGACTATGCCGAGCGGGCGCGCATCTTCGGCTACTGGACGGCCTTCAACGTCGTCGGCACCATGGCCATCCTGTTCGTCCCCCCCGCGCTTGAGCTGGTCCGCCCCGGCGCAACGCCCACCGAGGCGGTCCACGCCATGGGCTGGTTCGTGATGGCGCTGGTGCCGCTCTCCGTCCTTGCCGCCGTCCTGCTGGTGCCGGAAGGCAAGGTGCCGGCCCCGCCGCGCCGGATCAGCCGCTCCGATCTCGCCGGCATTCTGGCAGACCGGCGGATGGTCCGGCTGCTTGCCGTCGATCTCCTGCTGGCGCTCGCCCCGGGGCTCACCGGCGCCCTGTTCGTGTTCTTCTTCACCGCCGCCCGCGGCCTCTCGCCGGCTGCCGCCTCCGGCGTTCTCCTCTTCTACTTCCTCGCCGGGCTTGCTGCGGCGCCTGCCTGGATCCGGCTCGCGCGCGGCTGGGGCAAGCATCGCGCCACCACACTGGCCGCGCTTTGGTTCGGCCTGTCGCTTCTTGGCGTCCTCCTCGTTCCGGCGGAGCCGCTCTGGGTGCCTGCGGTCGCAATGGGGATTGCCGGCATCCCCTTTGCCGCCGCCTCCTTCCTGCTCCGGGCGATGATGGCCGATCTCGTCGATGCCCAGGCGCTGGACCGGGCCGAGGCGGGTCTCCCCGAAACCGAGACCACGGGTCTCGCCTACGCCATCCTCACGGCAACGGCGAAGCTCGGCTACGCGCTTCCCGTCGCATTCACCTACCCGGTTCTCGCGCTGCTGCGCTTCGATCCGGCGCCCGGCGCCGCCAACACCGAGGCCGCGATCCGCGGGCTCGAGTTCCTGTTCATCGTTCCCGGTCTCATCCTCAGCCTTGGTGCCGCCGCCCTCATCTGGTTCTGGCCGATCACCGCCGAGGTCCACGCCGCCATCAGGGCGCGGCTGCAGGCCCTGCCGCAGGGCCCATCGGCGGCAGGGCAGGGGGCCCGCTCTCCCGCAGTTCCAGGGGAAGCCCCAGCGACCTGAGCTGCGGTTCCACAGCGGCGCGATCGCCCACCACGATGGTCACCAGCGCGTCCGGCCGCGGCATCGGCGCCGCCCGCACGGCATCGAGCGGCACCGCCTCGGCCCGCGCCGGCAGCGTCTCGAAGAAATCGTCCGGCCGCCCCAGCGTCTCCAGCCGTTCCAGCGCCGCCAGCATCGCCGCGCCCGTCTCGAAATTGCCGGGCAGCGAGCGGACGATGGCCGCGCGCGCCCGGTCCACCTCCTCGCCCTCGGGCGGGCGTTCGCCATGAAACTCCGCAAGCAGCGCCCGGATGGCGGCAATGCTTTCGCCCGTGCGCGGCGTTTCCACGGGCGCGCTGATCAGGAACGGCATTTCCCGCGCTGCCGCCGTCACCGAGGAAAAGGCGCCATAGGTCCAGTTCTTCTCCTCGCGCAGCAGGCGGTTCAGCCGCGCCGTCGCCATGCCGCCAAACACATTGTTGGCAAGCGAAAGCGCCAGCGTGTCGTCGCGCCCGGTCACCGGCAACGCCGCACCGGCAACGATCACCGATTGCTGCGCGCCCGGCCGGTCGTAGAGGATGATCCGCCCCGGCGCCTGCGGCATCACCTGCCCGCCCGCGGCTGCGATCGGCGTGCGCCCGGCGGGCGCCTGCCAGTCGCCGAAGGCCGCCTCCAGCTTCGGCAGCAGCGTCTCGAGCTCGATGTCGCCGACCACGAAGATCGTCGCCTCGGCCGGGTCCAGCCGGTCGCGGTGGAAGGCGACGAGGTCCGCGCGCGAAACCGCCGCCACGCCCTCCGGCGTCCCCGCGCCGCTGAAGCTCCGCCCATAGGGATGGCGCTGCCCGAACAGCAGCTCGGGCGCCGCGCGATTGGCGATGCCATTGGGGTTCACCGCTTCCGAGGCAAGGCTCGCCAGCACCTGCCCGCGCACCCGCTCCAGCTCCTTTTCCGGAAAGCTCGGCGCGCGCACCAGGTCCCGGAACAGCAACAGCGACGGCTCGAGATTGGTGCTGAGCGCGTTCAGGCTCAGCCGCGTCCGGTCCAGCCCGGCACCCGCTGCAACGGTCGCGCCGAGCCGCTCCAGCCGGCGCGCGATCTCTGGCCCGTCGAGCTGCCCCAGCGCCCCCTCGCTGCCCTCGCGCAGCAGCCCCAGCATCAGCCGCTGCGTTCCCGGCTTCGCCTCGCTGTCGCCCGGCACGCCCACCGGGAAGGAAAGCTGCACGCGCACCACCGGCACGGCCTCGTTCCGCACCAGCTGCACCGCCATGCCGTTCTGAAGCCGCGCCCGCGCGATGGGTGGCATGGCAAAGCGCAGCGCCGGCCCCGCCTCGGGAAGCCCGGCGGTGCGGTCCACCGTCTGCCCTTGCGCCTGGAACCGGCGCGGCGCCGGGCGGGCCGGCTCGGCAATCGCCCGCTCGGCCTGCGCGACGACAATCTCCGCCGGCTCGCGCGCGCCCGGAAGCAAGGTGATGCGGTGGTCGCCGGCCACCAGCCAGCGCCGCATGGCCGCAGTCGCGCTCTCCGGCGTTGCAGCCGCCACCTCCATCAGCTCGCGGCGGTAGAGGCCGGGGTCGTCCGCATAGAGAAGGCCCTCGGCCAGCGCGACGCCCTTGCCGCCAAATCCGCCCACCTTCTCCAGCCCGCGGATGGTGGCGGCAACCGTCCGCATCTTCACCCGCTCCACCTCGTCCGCGTCCGGCCCGCTTGCAAGAAACTCGGCCAGCAGCGCATCGATCCGCTGCTCCACCGCCGCCGGATCGGCGCCGGGCCGCACCTCAACCGAAAGTCGCGCCATCCCCACGCCCTCGAAGGCGGATATCCCCCCCGAAACGCCCACGGCCAGCCGCTCCTGCCGCACCAGCCGCTCGAACAGAAACGAGGTCGGGCCGTTGGCAAGCGCCGCCATCCCCACGGAAAGATCGGCGATCCCCGGCGTGCCGCGCCCCGGCAGCGCCCACGCCCGGAACAGCACCGGCTGCGCCACCTTGTCCGACAGCGTCTCGCGGGTCGTCTCCGGTCGCTCCGGCACCGGCGCTGCAAGCCGCGCGGGCTGCGGGCCGGGCGGGATCTGCCCGAAATAGCGCTCCACCAGCGGCCGCGCGCTTGCCATGTCGATGTCGCCCGCCAGCACCAGCACTGCGTTGTTCGGCCCGTAATGGCTGCGGAACCAGCCCTTCGCATCTTCCAGCGTCGCCGCCTCCAGGTCCGGCACCAGCCCGATCGCCGAAACGCTGTAAGGATGGTCGGGCGGAAACAGCGCGCGCAACAGCGCCGTGTTCACCAGCCCCCCGGGCGCATTCTCGGCCTGCCGCTTCTCGTTCAGCACGATGCCCCGCTCCTGGTCGAGGATCTCCTGCGTCAGCGCCGGCAGCAGCCAGCCCATCCGGTCGGATTCCAGGAACAGCGCCAGCTCCAGCGCCGGGGTCGGCACGGTCTGGAAATAGTTGGTCCGCTCGAAGCTCGTCGTTCCGTTGAAGTCGGTCGCCCCCACATCCTCCAGCGGGCGGAAATGGTCCTGCCGGCTGTGCTCCGAGCCGCGGAACATGATGTGCTCGAACAGATGCGCAAAGCCCGACATGCCCTTCGGCTCGTCCTTCGAGCCGACATGATACCACACGCCCACATGCACCAGCGGCGCCTTGCGATCGGTGTGCACCACCACCCGCAACCCGTTGTTGAGCGTGAACCGCTCGAAGGGGATGTCCACCCGCTCCACCAGCTCGGTCAGCGGCGCCGGCGGCGGCAGGTCCGAAGCGGAGGCCGCCCCAGAAACGAGCGCCAGCGCGCACAGCCCGGCCAGCCGCCCCGTCCACCGCCCGATACGCGCAATCGTCACAGTCCTGCCTCCACCACATCGGCCAGCTCCCGCGAGGCCCGGCCCAGAAGCCCCAGCAGCGCCGAATC
>JBKBXK010000178.1:0-4831 GCA_046314095.1 Thermaurantiacus sp.
ATTCTTCGGGTCGCCGCGCCAATAGGCACCCGAAACGCGCGTCAGCCGAAACGCCTCGGGATCGAGCCGGCCGGTCGAAGGCAGGTGCGGCCCCCGGCACATGTCCATCCAGTCCTCGCCAGACCAGTAGACCGAGATCTCGTCGCCTTCCGGCAGCCCGGCCGCCCATTCCGCCTTGAAATGCTCGCCTTCGGCTCTCCACTTCGCGATCAGCGCGTCGCGCTCCCAAACTTCGCGGCGCAGCGGCTTGTCGGCGCGGATGATGGCGCGCATGGCCTCCTCGATTGCCGGCAGATCCTCCTCGGTAAAGGGTCCGCGTTCGGGCGGCGGCGCGAAATCATAATAGAAGCCGTCCTCGGTCGCCGGCCCGAAGGTGATCTGGGTGCCTGGAAACAGCGTCTGCACGGCTTCTGCCAGCACATGCGCATAATCGTGCCGGACCAGCTCCAGCGCGTCGGCCTCGTCTTTCGCGGTCAGGATGGCGAAATCGCCGTCGCGCTCGATTGGCCGCTCCAGATCGAGAACCGCGCCATCCAGCCTGACGGCGAGCGCCGCCTTGGCGAGCCCCGGCCCGATCGCCCGAGCCACGTCTCCGCCGGTGGTGCCGGGCGCGACTTCGCGCACCGCACCATCGGGAAGCGTCAGTCGGACAAGGGCAGTCACCGGGGGTCTCCTTGGTTCAACCTCTGGCCCCTAGCCCATGCTGCAGCGCGGGAAAACGGGGCGTCAGCCAAATACCCGGGCAAAGATGGTGTCGATGTGGCGAAAATGCTGGTCCAGGTCGAACAGACGGTCGAGATCGTCCGCGGAAAGATGGGCGGTGACCTCCGGGTCCCCACCAAGCAGATCGCGCAGGTTCAGCGTGCCGTCCGCTTCCCACACCCGCATCGCGTTGCGCTGCACGGCGGCATAGGCGTCCTCGCGACGCATCCCGGCCTGCGTCAGGGCAAGCAGCACCTGCTGCGAGTGGATGAGGCCCCCCATCCGCTCCAGATTGGCCCGCATCCGCTCCGGATAGATCAGCAACTTCTCGATGACCCCGGCCAGCCGCACCAACGCGAAATCGAGATGGACAGATGCATCGGGCGCAATCCCGCGCTCGACCGAAGAGTGGGAAATGTCCCGCTCGTGCCACAGCGCGACATTCTCCATCGCCGGGATAACGGCCGAGCGGACCAGCCTGGCGAGGCCGGTCAGATTTTCCGAAAGCACGGGGTTGCGCTTGTGCGGCATGGCCGACGAGCCCTTCTGGCCCGGCGCGAACCATTCTTCCGCTTCCAGCACCTCCGTGCGTTGCAGGTGCCGGATCTCGGTCGCCAGCCGCTCGACTGACGAAGCGATAACGCCAAGCGCTGCGAACCACGCCGCGTGCCGATCGCGCGGGATGACCTGGGTGGAGATCGGCTCCACGGCAAGCCCCAGTGCAGCCGCCACATGCGCCTCCACCTCCGGCGGCACGTGCGCGAAGGTGCCAACCGCGCCCGAGATGGCGCAGGTGGCGATCTCCGTCCTGGCCGCCTCCAGCCGGTTCACCCCGCGCGCGAACTCGGCATGGGCCTGTGCGAGCTTGAAGCCAAAGGTCACCGGCTCGGCATGGATGCCATGGCTGCGCCCGATACACGGCGTGTGGCGATGCTCTTCCGCCCGCGCTTTCAACGCGTCCAGCACGCGCGCCATGTCGGCGAGCAGCAGGTCGGTTGCCCGTGTCATCTGCACCGCAAGCGCGGTGTCCAGCACATCCGACGACGTCATCCCCTGGTGCAGGAAGCGCGCTTCCTTGCCCACCTGGTCCGCCACCCAGGTAAGGAACGCGATCACGTCATGCCGGGTCACAGCCTCGATGGCGTCGATGGCGGCCACGTCGATCGCCGGCCCGCTCTCCCACCAGCGCCACAGCGCGTCGGCGGCGCCTTGCGGGATCAGCCCCAGCCGCGCCATCGCGGTCGCCGCGTGCGCCTCGATCTCGAACCAGATCGCAAAGCGCGTCTCGGGCGACCAGATGGCCGCCATCTCCGGCCTCGTGTAGCGGGGGATCATGGCAGCCCGCTAGCGGCGCCGGGCCGGGTCAGGCAAGCTCCAGCCGGTTCGCACCGGCGCGCACCCGCGCCCGCGTCTGCGCTGCAAGCTGCGGAGACCGGCCGGTGACCGGTGCGGAAAAGCGCCACTCCGCCAGCGCCTCGCCAGGGGTCAGCCGCACATGGGTATAACCGCGCTGCGAGGTTTCGGCCCACACCAGCCCCCGGTTCGCTGCAACCATCTGCTCGGCCATCAGCTTCGGCGGCACGCCGCGCAGATAGGCTTCGAAGCCCGGCGAACTCACCGATTGCGTTGCGAACTCCACGCCGGCCGGCCGCCGGTCCGCCACAAGTTCGCTCGCCCAGGCATTGTGGCTGTCTCCCGCCAGCACCACCAGATTGACGCCCTGGCGCTGTGCGGTTGCCAGCAGCCGCGCACGCGCTGCCGGATACCCGTCCCACGCATCCATGTTGAGCGGTATTCCCAGCCGTCCGGCCATCACCGTCGCGCCCAGAAACGCCTGGATCTGCGGGTCCTTGATGCTGCCGGCGAACTGGTCGGCGTTGGGTGGAGCCAGCAACTGGCCCATGATCACCTGCTGGGCCAGCACCTGCCAGCGCGTGCCGCGTCGGGCCACCTCGGCCATGCGGTCGAACAGCCAGCGCTCCTGCGCCACGCCAAGCAGCTGCCGGTTCCCTGCCACCCACTCGGTATCGCGAAAGCGGATCAGCGCCGTCTGAACGTCCGGCCCGCGCCCGATCACCTGCCGGAGGTCGAACGGCTGCTCGCGGCCTTCCACGCGGGTATCCAGCCGGTGCAGGCTTAGGAGGCGCCCCACGTCATAGCTGGCATAGGGCTCGTCGGAGACGGGCAGCCACTCCCGGTGCGCCTTGCGCGCCGCCGCCAGCCGGTCCGGCCACGGGCCCTGGGTTCTCGGATTGTGGTTTTCCGCGCCGCCCGTCCAGGCGTCGTTGGCAATCTCGTGATCGTCCCAGGTGCAAACCGCCGGCACCCGCGCGTGCAGCGCCTGCAGGTCCGGGTCGGCACGATAGCTCGCATAGCGCGCCCGATACTCCTCCAGGCGGACCGTCTCGCCAGCCGGCTCGATCATGCGCCCGGCGACCGCTGCAGCGGCGTCCGGATAGGTGCCGCGGGCATATTCATAGATATAGTCGCCCAGGTGCACGAACAGGTCGATGTCGTCGGCGGAAACGGCATGGGCATAGCCGTTGAAAAAGCCGAAGGGCAGGTTGGAGCAGGAAAAAACACCGAGGCGGAACAGGTCGACATTCCCCTCGGGCAGGGTCTTTGTGCGCCCCACCATCGATCGCGCGCGCCCCGGGCCGAGGAAGCGGTAGTAATAGGTCTTGCCCGGATCGAGCCTGTTCAGCGTCACCTTGGCGCAGCCATCGTTGGCCGGGTCCGCAATCAGGTCGGCCCGGATCACCCCGCGGGTGATGCGCGGATCGCTCGCCACTTCGAGTCGCAGCGGCACCGGCCGCCTGCCGGCGTCGACATAGCGGGTCCAGAACAGCATCGAGCGCGGGCCCGGCTCGCCGCTTGCGACGCCATGGGTGAAGCCGGTGGCAGGGGATGCAAACAGGCGGCCGGGAAGCATCAGGGCCGCGCCCGCCGCCGCGCCTCCGGCAAGCAATCGTCTCCGGTCCAGCCCGTTTCCAAGCATTGCTTCCCACCCGTGCAGCATCCGATCCTCCTTCGCAGCGGTGGCTAGCCCTGAAGCATGACAGCCGGGTTGCAGAGCTGCCGCTGGCGGCCCATCTGCCGGCCATGCCGCGGATGCGCAAGAAAGCTGACCTGCCGCAGAAGATCTGCGCGCACTGCGGTCGCCCCTTCGCATGGAGGCGGAAATGGGCGCGCGACTGGGATGAGGTGCGCTACTGTTCCGACGCGTGCCGGCGCGCTAAGGTGCCGGCCGCCGTTTCCGGGGAGGATGTTCCATGGCCACGCAGCTGAAAGCCGTCTCCGCAGCCGATGCGGGCAATGTCCGCGAGCAGGTGAGCGCCGAGGAATGGGCGCTGCGCGAGGATCTCGCCTGTGCCTATCGCCTGGTCGCGCACCACGGGTGGGATGATCTCATCTTCACCCACCTCTCGGTCCGCGTGCCGGGGCCGGAGCATCATTTCCTCATCAACCCCTACAACCTGATGTTCGACGAGATCACTGCGTCCAGCCTCGTCAAGATCGACGTGGATGGCCATCCGGTTATGGACACCCCCTATCTTACAAACCCGGCCGGCTTCTGCATCCATTCCGCCATCCACATGGCGCGCGAGGATGCCCATGCCGTCATTCACCTGCACACGCCGCACGGCCAGGCGGTGGCGGCCATGGCGGATGGCCTGATGCCGCTCACGCAGACGGCGATGCTGATCCGCGACGAGGTCGCCTACCACCATTACGAGGGGGTTGCGACCGACCTTGAGGAACGCGCGCGGCTGGTTGCCGATCTCGGCAGCAAGAAGGCGATGATCCTCAGGAACCACGGCACGCTCACCGTGGGGGAAACCGTCGCCGAGGCCTTCATCGCCATGTATTTTCTGGAGCGTGCCTGCGAGGCGCAGTGCCTGGCACTCGCCGGCGGTGTGGATCTCGTCAACCATCCGCCGCAGGGCACCCCGGAAAAGACGGCCGGGCAGGGCCGCGAGGGGCTGAAGCTCGTCGGCAACATGCTGGCCTGGCCGGCGCTTCGCCGCAGGATGGACCGGCTGGACGCAAGCTACCGCGACTAGAGCAACATCCGTAGCGGTTGAACCTCCTGGGTCCACCGCTGCGGATAAAGTTGCTCGTAAATCCA
>JBKBXK010000179.1:0-4804 GCA_046314095.1 Thermaurantiacus sp.
GGATGATCAGCGAGAAGCCCGGCCTCAGTGTCTGCGTGTAGCGGCCGAGCCGTTCCAGCGTATATTCATAGCCTTGCCGCACAACCACGATCGACGCAGCAACGGCGATGATGGCCAGCGCCACCAGAAGGATTGCGAATATCGTTCCACCCATCAGCATGGCGCCGCCCTTTTGCTTGTCTCCCTGCTCAGATAGGAGGCCCGCGCCATGCACGAAAGAGGGGTGACCGCATGACCGACTTTCGCCCGCGCCGCTCGGTGCTCTACCTGCCCGGCTCCAATGCGCGGGCCATCGAAAAGGCGCGGACCTTGGCAGCCGATGTCGTCATCATCGACCTTGAGGATGCGGTTGCGCCGGATGCGAAGGAGGCGGCGCGTGCTGCCGCCATTGCGGCGGTGGCAGCCGGCGGGTGGGGCGGCCGGGAAGTGGCGATCCGGGTGAATGGACTGGACACGCACTGGGCTGCGTCAGACTTTGCAGCGGTAGCGGCTTCGGCCGCCGACGTCCTTGTGGTGCCCAAGATTGCCGGTGCCGCCGATGCTGCCCGCGCGGTGGCGCTTGCCGGCGACAAGCCGGTATGGCCGCTCATCGAGACTCCGCGCGCCGTTCTGGGAGTCGAGGCGATTGCCGACACGCCGGGCATTCGGGGCCTCGTTGCCGGCTTCGCCGATCTGGCAAAGGATTTGCGGCTGAAGACTGGGCCGGGACGCGAGCCGCTGCTCCAGGCGATGAGCGCCATCGTCACCGCGGCGCGCGCCGCCAACATTTTCGCCTTCGACGGGGTGTTCACCGACATCACCGACGCCACCGGCCTCGCCGCCGAAGCAGCGCAGGCACGCGCCTTCGGCTTCGATGGCAAGACCTGCATCCATCCCTCGCAGCTCGACGCGGTCAATGCGGCCTTCTCTCCGACGCCGGACGAAGTGGAGCATGCCCGCGGGCTGATTGCGGCCCACGAGGAGGCCGGTCGTATCGGCAAGGCGGTCGCGACGTTTCGCGGCAAGCTGATCGAGGTGCTGCACGTCGCGGAGGCGAAGCGGACGCTCGCGGTGGCCGAGTTTCTGGCCGATGCCGCCGAAGTCGCCGAAACCCTCATCGACTGAGCCGGCGCAGGACCGGGCATGCGTCTCGCCGATTGTCACAATGTGGCGGACTTCCGCGAGCTCGCGCGCTGTCGGTTGCCGTCGCCCGTGTTCCACTACATCGATGGCGCTGCCGACGATGAGCTGACGAAAGCCCGCAACAGCACTGCCTTCGACGAGTGCGATCTCGTTCCGCGCGTGCTTGCGGGCGTCGCCGAGGTGGACATGGGTGTCGAGGTGATGGGCCGGCGCATCGCGATGCCGCTGATGCTCTCGCCCACCGCGCTGCAGCGGCTGTTCCACTGGGAAGGGGAGCGGGCGGTCGGCCGGGCGGCCTCGCAACTTGGCACCTGGTTCGGCATTTCGAGCCTTGCCACCGTCTCGATCGAGGAGATCGGGCGCACAGTTACGGCGCCGAAGATGTTCCAACTGTATATTCACAAGGACGACGGGCTGAACCGAAGCCTGATCGATCGCGCCCGGGAGGCCGGCTTCGATGCCTTGACGCTTACCGTCGATACCATCGTCGGCGGCAATCGCGAGCGCTGCCTGCGGACCGGCTTCACCTCCCCGCCTCGCTTCACTCCGGCCAGCGTCTGGAGCTATGCGACCCACCCGCGCTGGACGCTCGACTATCTGCTCCGGGAGCGGTTCGCCCTGCCCAACCTCGAGGGCCATCTCGCAGAAGGATCGCGCGTGTCGGTGTCGGTCGCCGACTATTTCTCGTCGATGCTCGACCAGTCACTGGACTGGAAACGGGCCGAGGCCATCCGCGCCCGCTGGGGTGATCGGCCATTCTGCCTGAAAGGCATCATGGCGGTCGAGGACGCGCGCCGTGCCGTCGATATCGGCGCCAGCGCAATCATGATCTCCAACCATGGTGGCCGCCAGCTGGACGGCAGCCGGTCCCCCTTCGACCAGTTGGCCGAGATCGTGGATGCGGTCGGGGATCGAATCGAGGTGATTCTCGATGGCGGTGTGCGGCGCGGCACGCATGTGCTGAAGGCACTTTCACTCGGCGCCAAGGCCTGTTCGGGCGGTCGGCTCTATCTCTACGCCCTTGCAGCCTCTGGCGAACCAGGCGTGACCCGCGCACTGGCGCTGCTGAAGGCGGAGATCGAGCGCGACATGAAGCTGATGGGTGCGCGCAGCATTGCCGATCTGGGGCGGGCAAATCTCCGCTGGCGCAGCCAGCCGCGCGGCGGACCACAGGGCTAGCCTGTGCGAACAGCCTCCAGAAAGTCTCGCATGGCGTCGGCAAGCTCCGGCTTCAGCACTGCGCTCATATGTGTTCCGGGGATTTCCGCGAACCGGGCGCGGGGCAATGCCTCGGCAAGCTCGCGTGCCGAGCCATTGTCGAAATCCTCGGCGCCCGCGACCACAAGGGTTTCCACATCGAGCGCCTGCAGCGCGGATCGGGGCGTGTTCACCTGCCGGCGCAGCAGGTGCAGCAGATTCTCGGGCGCCGGCACGTTCGCCTTCATGAAAGCCTCCGCGAAAAACTCGCTGCTTCCTGCCTTCCATGTCCCGCGGCCTTCGATCATCCGGATAAACCACTCGCCCCGCGGACCGACATCGGTGATGCCCGAAAGACCCATGCCGGCGATGATCGCGGCGGATGGGCGCAGCCCCCGTGCAAGGCAGCGGGTCACGGTGCGCGCACCAAGCGAGTAGCCCCCGAGTCCGAAATCGCTGATACGCAGCGCAGCCACGACCGCCTCGGTGTCGCGGGCGAGCACATCCTCGGGCCAGGCTTCGGGATCGGCCGGGCTCCCGCTTTGCCCGTGCCCGCGCAGGTCTGGCATCACCACGGTCCACCCCGCATCGGCCAGCCGCGCAGCCGTACCCGGCCGGACCCAGTTGACCTCTGCGGTCGAGAAGAGGCCGTGCAGAAGCAGCAGCGGCCGATCGCCCGCGCCAAGCTGGTGCACAGCAAGCGGTGTGCCGTCGAAGGAGGCAATGATGCGCGTGTCCACACTCGGTCGCCTAAGCCGGTGTGCGGCGTGCGCCAAGTCTCGGCCCTTGCGCCTGCCGGCAAGCATCGCCATCAAGTAGGGTGAGAGAGACGGGCTTGGGTTGGAGACAGACATGGCAACGCAGACCACCACCGCCGAACCCGTGGAACTGAAGCTGGAGGCACCAGCACCCGTTGCGCCCGTTGCGCCTGACAAGGCGGCCGGGCTCGTTCCTCTCGACACCGAGCAGAAAAGCGCGCTTGAACAGCGGGTCGACGCCTTCATCGACGATCTCGTTGCCCAGGACGCCAACAGCCCCGAGTTCGGGAAACGCGTCGATCGGCTTTCGCGCATGGGCCAGAACGAGATCCGCAAGGCCTCCGCGCAAAGCAACCGCTTTCTCGACCGGCCGATCCGGGCGATGGACAAGGAATCCGGCGTTGGAGCCGACCTGACCAGCCTGCGCCGCACCGTCGAGGATCTCGACCCGGGCGCGCGCGGCGACATCTTCACGCGCAGGAAGCTGTTCGGCGTGATCCCGTTCGGTAACCGCGCGCGGCGCTATTTCGACAGCTACGAGAGCGCCCAGGGCCATATTGCCGAGATCCTGAAGCGGCTTGAAAGCGGCAAGACCGAGTTGCTGCGTGACAATGCGGCGATCGACGAGGAGCGGGCCGCGCTCTGGAACGTGATGGGCCAGCTCGAGCAGATGATTCACATGTCGAAGCTGCTTGACCAGAAGCTGGAGGAGAAGGCAGCCGAGCTTGAAAGCGAGGATCCGGAAAAGGCCAAGGCCATCCGCGAGAATGCGCTGTTCTACACCCGCCAGCGCACCACCGACCTGCTCACGCAGATGGCAGTTACCGTGCAGGGGTATCTGGCGCTCGACCTTGTGAAGAAGAACAATGTGGAACTGGTGAAGGGTGTTGATCGCGCCGGCACCACGACGGTTGCAGCGCTTCGCACTGCCGTGACGGTGGCGCAGGCGCTCACTGGCCAGAAGATGGTTCTCGACCAGATCACAGCGCTGAACACCACGACGGCGAAGGTGATCGAATCCACCGGCACCATGCTTCGGACGCAAACGGCAGACATTCAGCAACAGGCAGCGTCTTCGATGATCCCGGTGGAGACGTTGAAAAAAGCCTTCCAGGACATTTACGCGACCATGGATTCGATCGACAGTTTCAAGTCGAAAGCGCTCGATTCCATGAAACAGACAGTCGATGTCCTGACCGAGGAGGTCGAGAAATCGCGCGGATACATCGCCCGGGCCGAAGGAGCCGCACAGGCCTCGTCCGAGCCGGAAGCCTTGCTCGCACCCGTCGAGCGCTAGCGACATGAGCGAGGTCGATCAGGCACTCGCCCGCTACGACGAGTGGCTGCAGAGATTGCGGACCTCGGCGCCGGTCGAGGCGGCACGGGTGAAGCGGCTGCAGCGCCGCGCGAAGACCGCCTGGCGGCGGGTGACGCGCATCCTCATCGGACTGGCAGTCGTCGTGCTCGGTGCGGTCGTCTGGGGCGGCTTCATCATGCCGCTCGATTTCTGGGGCCTGGTCGTGACCATGTTGTTGATGGTTGCGGTCGTGATCCTGTTCATGAACTGGCCGCGCGAGCGGGACCCTGTGGTGGCAACCATGAAGTCCGCGCCCCTCTCGGAGCTTCCCGCCCAGGTGGAGGACTGGCTGGACAGCCGCCGGCCCGCCTTGCCCCCGCCCTCCCGCCGCGAGGTGGACCGCATCATGGTGCTGATCGATGGTCTCGCG
>JBKBXK010000180.1:0-4733 GCA_046314095.1 Thermaurantiacus sp.
ATAGGGCGTGCGATCATGCAGCTGTTCGGCCGCCGCGCGCGCATAGGCCGAGACCGGCGCGGCAGCGAAGGTGAGGGCCGGGCTTGCCGCGACGGCGAGCGCGAGCGCGACCCCTGAGGCGTGGCCGATGCGCACATCCTCGACAGGTGAATCCGCATGGCCCTCCGGCTCCCAGAACAGCGTGCTGGCAACGCGGGCGAGCACCAGCGCGATACCGAGGCCCGACAGCAGCAGCGTTGCCCACCAGACCGGCGTCCATCCGTCGCTCGCTGCACCCTGCATCATCATCAGCTTGCCGAGGAAACCGGAGAGCGGCGGCAGCCCGCTGGCAGCGACAGCGAGCGTGAGGAAGGCGAGGGCGATGGCGCTGCGATGGGCAATCACCGGCCCCCGTTCCAGCCGGTCGAGGAAGCGTCCGCGCCGGATCGCAATCGCGCCGGCAAGGAGGAAGAAGCCGCCCGTGACAAGCGTGGTGTGCGGCAGATAGTAGAGGATGGCAGCCGTCGCGTCGGCCTGGAGCCGGGAGGCTGCGAACAGGAGGGTTCCAGACGAAATGAGCACGAGGTTGGCCGCGACCACCGCGAGCCGCCGCGCGGCGAAGGCCCCGACGGTGCCGAGCGCGATGGTGAGGAGCGCCAAGAGCGGCAGCCAGGGCAGGAACAGGGCTTCGGCCGCCTCGGCGTCGGGAAAGGTGAGGGCGCCGATCCGGAGCAGGGCAACGATGCCGACCTTGGTCATGATTGCGAACAGCGTCGCCACGGGCACGGTTGCGGTCGGATAGACACGCGGCAGCCAGAAGGCCATCGGCAGCAGCGCCCCTTTCAGCAGGAACACCAGCATCAAGAGCATCAGGCCGGTCCGCACCAGCGGCACGTCGGCCTCTGGCACCTGGGGCAGCAGCAGCGCCATGTCGGCGATGTTCAAGGTGCCGAGCGTGCCGTAGAGGATGCCGATCGCCACCAGGAACAGGGTGGAGCCGACAAGGTTCAGCACGACATAATGGAGGCCCGCCCGCGCCCGTTCGGCGCCTGCGCCATGCACCAGCAGCGCGTAGGATCCGAGGAGCAGTATCTCGAAGCAGACGAACAGGTTGAAGAGGTCGCCGGTGAGAAACGCAGCGGCCAGGCCGGCCAGCGTCAGCTGGAACAGCGCGTGGAAGTGGCGCCCCATCTGGTCCCACCCGGAGGATGCCATCAGGAGCGCCGGGATCGCCAGCAGGAAGACCAGCAGGACCATCAGCGCCGCCAGCCGGTCGACCACCAGCGCGATGCCATATGGGGGCGGCCAGTTGCCGAGCGCATAGACGGTGATGGTACCCTCACCGGCACCGTGGACCAGCAGCAGGGCTGCGGCGAGGCCGAGCAGCGCGGAGGCAAGCGAGATGCCGCGCTGCAGCTCCATGCCCCGGGTGTGCAGCATCAGGAGGATCGTCGATGCGATCAGCGGAATGACGAAGGGCAGGACCGGCAGGTGGCTCATGGCCGCTCCTCCGGATCGTCCTGCTCGGCGGGCTCTGCCACGCCGGCGTCCACTGCGTCGCTTCCCGTCTCGCCCATTGCACGCAGCGCAAGGGCTACCAGGAACGCCGTCATGCCGAAGCCGATGACGATGGCCGTCAGCACCAGCGCCTGCGGCAGCGGGTCCGCCCAGCCGGAACTGCCTTCGAGGGTCAGCGGTGGCGAGGTCCGGTCAAGCCGGCCGCCGGCGAAGATCAGGAAGTTGACGGCATAGGCCATCATCGTGATGCCGAGCACGACCGAAAAGCTGCCGGGCCGCAGCACCAGCCAGACGCCGGCGCCCATCATCAGGCCGATCGCGATGGAAATCAGCGCTTCCATGCGTCAGCTCCCTGCAACCGTTGCGACCGCCGGTGCGGCAGCTGGCGCATCGGACGGCCTGCGCGTGGGCTGCGGCTCCTCCCCGGGGAGCGCCCGCCTCGCCTCGCGCATCGAAAGCTGGCCCAGCTCGGTCAGCACCAGCACGATCGAGGCGATGACGACAAGATAGATGCCGAGGTCGAAGATCAGTGCCGAGGCCAGTTCCACCGGCTCCATCAAGGGCGGATAGACATAGGTGTAGCCGCCGGCGAGGAAGGGCAGGCCGAACGCCCATGCAGCAACGCCAGTGAGGGTTGCGATGAGGAGCCCGGCGCCGAGCACGCGCACAAAGTCTGCCCGGATCCGCTCGACCGCGAAGGAGATGCCGGCCGACAGATACTGGAGGACGATTGCAACGGCCGCGATCAGGCCGGCGATGAACCCGCCTCCCGGCAGGTTGTGGCCGCGCAGGAAGATGTAGAAGGAGACCGCGAGCGCGAGCGGCAGCATGGGCTGCATCATCTGGCGGAGCATCACCGGATAGCGATCCGCCTCGCTTTCGGCATTTCCGACGCGGGCGGTAAGCGTAAGCCCGGACAGCAGCGCCTGCGCGCCAAGCGCTGCCATGGCGAGGACGGCGATTTCGCCCAGCGTATCGAAGCCCCGGAAGTCGACGAGGATCACGTTCACGACGTTGGTGCCACCGCCAAGCGGCTTGGCCTCGGCGAGGTGATAGGCGGAGATCGTTTCGAACGGCCGCGTGAGCATCGCGAAGGTGAGCGCGGTCGCGCCCAGCCCGGCAGCTCCAGCCAGCCATGCGTCGCGCCAGGGCTTGCTGCTGTCCTCCTCCGCTGCGCCCTCCTGCGGCAGATAGCGGAGCGCGAGCAGGAGCAGCATGATCGCGGCAAGCTCCACCGAAAGCTGGGTGAGCGCGAGATCGGGGCCCGAGAACCGGACGAAGCCCAAGGCCACGATGAGCCCGGCAACCGAGAGGAAGATGACAGCCACGAACCGCTGCCGGTGGAGGATGGCGACGCCCAGCGTGCCCACCACCAGCGCAGCGAACGCGACCAGCGCCGGGAGGTCGGGCGGGGCCTGTTCCACCGGGCCCGCAAGGCCGCGCAGGCCGCCCGCGCCGGAGATCCACGCCCAGGTGCCGAGTGTCAGGCAGGCGATCAGGAACAGCCCGACATATTGGCGCAGATTGTTGCGATCCAGTGCGGCCAGGAGCCGGCGGGAGCCCGAGGTCATCCCGGCATAGAGCCGCTCGAAGGCAACCGGGCTCGAGAACTCCAGCGCAAACCGCTCGTGGACGGTCATGATGTGTTCGCGCCGCCAGTAGTAGAAGAGCCCGCCACCGAGCGCGATGATGCTCATCACCAGCGGCACATTGAAGCCGTGCCAGATGGCAAGCTTGATTGGCGGCAGATCCGTCTGGAGGACAGCGGCAGAGGCAGCCTTCAGAAGATCCCCCACGATGACCTGCGGCAGGATGCCGACGGCGAGCACCAGCACCACCAGCACCTCGACCGGCAGGCGCATGAAGCGCGGCGGCTCCTGCGGTGTCTTGGGAAGGTCAACCGGCTCGCCGTTGAAGAACACGTCGTGCACGAAGCGCGCCGAATAGGCGACCGAGAGAAGTCCGCCGACCACGCCGACGGCGGGGAGGATCAGCACGCCATAGCCCTCGAAGGCCGGGTGCGCGACCGTCTCGGCGAAGAACATCTCCTTGGAGAGAAAGCCGTTCAGGAACGGGACGCCAGCCATGCCGGCGGCGGCCACGATACCGAGTGCGGCGGTGATCGGCATGTATTTTGCAAGCCCGTTGATCTTGCGCATGTCACGCGAGCCCGTCTCCACGTCGATGATGCCGGCGGCCATGAACAATGAGGCCTTGAACACGGCGTGGTTGATGATGTGGAAGACGGCGGCAATCGCGCTCGTTGCCGTATCCAGCCCGAACATCATCGTGATGAGGCCAAGATGGCTGATGGTGGAATAGGCGAGCAGGCCCTTGAAGTCATGCTTCAGGAGCGCGAGGTAGGCGCCCATCACGAAGGTGATGGCGCCGGTGGTGGTCACGATGAAGAACCACATCTCGCTGCCCGAGAGGGCCGGATAGAGGCGCGCGAGCAGGAACACGCCGGCCTTCACCATGGTGGCGGAGTGGAGATAGGCGGATACCGGCGTGGGCGCCGCCATGGCGTTGGGCAACCAGAAGTGGAACGGGAACTGCGCGGACTTGGTGAAGGCCCCGAGGAGGACGAGCACCAGCATCACCGGGTAGCGTGGATCGGCGCGGATTGCGTCGCCGGAGGCAAGGATCACCGACAGCTCGTAGGAGCCGGCCATGTCGCCAAGGATCAGGAGCCCGGCGAGGAGCGCCAGCCCCCCGCCGCCGGTGACGGCGAGCGCCATGCGGGCCGCGATCCGGCTGTCGTGGTATTGCGACTTGTAGGCGATGAGCAGGAAGGAGGTGAGGCTGGTCACTTCCCAGAACAGCAGCATCAGAAGGACATTTTCGGCGAGCACCACGCCGAGCATCCCGCCGGCAAAGCCGAGCAGCATGGTGAAGAAGCGCGCCAGCCCGTCTGACTGCGGCAGATAATAGGCCGCGTAGATCACGATCAGAAGGCCGATGCCGTAGATCAGCAGCGCGAACAGGAAGCTGAGGCCGTCCATGCGGAGCGACAGGTCGAGGCCCCAGCTGCTGAGCCAGGGCTGGGAGATGATCAGCGTTTCGCCGGCGAGAATCGCGGGCGCGAACCAGGCGAGGATGGCAACGCCACCCGCCATCACGCCACCCGCCAGCAGTGCAACCGTGCGCCGGCCGGCACCGCCGGCGGTTGCGACGATCGGCAGCGCCAGGAACGGCAGCAACACCAGAAGGGCCAGCAGGACGGACGACATGACCGC